>NZ_LAMX01000040.1:0-22668 GCF_001275035.1 Rheinheimera sp. KL1 | reverse complement strand
ATAAATGGAAAAGCCCTTCGCGCAAGCGAGGGGCTTTTTTATTTACTTCGAAATCGGTGGTGAGCCATTCGAGCAGGGCATCCCCCATGCGACAAAAACGTCTGGAACGTTTTTGGACCGCCAACGGCGGGTCCCGCAGGGACGAACCCCAGGATGGGGTGAGCACTGTAGTTCACCGCCCGAATTCAGAGCAGAAATGCTTTTAAACTAACCAACAAATACCCCAAAGGCGCAATACATTCTCCTACTGCTGCCTACCTCAAATCCTCTAACCCACGATCTGTCACTTTTACTCTAAACACCTGCTGCGATGCTTGTTGTTTTATGGGATCAAACTGTAAAGGAAAATCATAAACTGCGGTTTGTTGCCGTAGTTTTTCTAATAAACACGAGCGTTCCACAGGTAAAGAACATAATTTTAGCGCTTGTCCTAATAAGGTACCTGCTGTGAATCCCTCTAAGCCGATATCAGATAAAGGAGCCGCTGCTTGCTGAATCATCAACCTCTGGTATTCACGTACTAATAACCAACTGGTATCTGTAGGTTTGGGTACTACCATGGTCGCCATCACCTTATCGCCTTTATCTAGCAGAGCACTTAGCTGCTGCAAACCAGCGAAAGACACAGTGGCGTAGGTAGGTCTGTAACCTTTACGACGTCCAAAGTTGATCGCCTCAGCCAGAGGTTTGTAGGTGCCAACCATAAACACTAATTCAGCGCCTGCGTTGATCAATTCTGACACTCCTGCTTCTATCGCTGTGCTATTACGTTGAAAACGTGCAGTGATAACAGGTGATATTCCTTTTAACTGAAGTGCTTTAAGGTAACCTTGCTCCACAGAAGCACCAAATTCATCTGCTTGTAGCAACAAACCCACTTTAGTTTTTGGATTTAGCAGCAAATAATCCACCTGACTTTGAGTTTCTTCTTCATAACCTGCACGTAAATGATAGATAAAGTTATATTCACTCTGACGCAACAAAGACGCGCCTGAAAAAGGAGCTATGTAGGGGATTTGGTAATGTTGTAATAAGGGGGATATGGCAAGAGAGGTTGGTGTACCAACATAAGCAAATAAAGCTAACACTTTGTTTTCCAGTATAAATTGTCTGGTGTTTTGCACTGTTCGTTCTGGCTCGTACTGATCGTCTTTGATCACTAGTTGTACTTGGATGCCATGAACTCCACCTTCTTTATTCAACTGATTGATCGCTAATTCAACGCCATTTTTATAGCTTTGACCTATACCACTTGCGTTTCCGGTCAAAGGAACCGACATGCCCAATTGGATTTTTGCTACTTCAGCAGATACAGCAGACGCGCCGACTAAAAACAATACTGCACTTAGCCTCCGCACACTTTTTAATGACATGAAGTTTTACTCTTACCACTTTTATCTGTAAGAGTTTAGTCGAGATTTCCAGATGGAACCTTGTTCTGGCTCATAAATGCAGAAGCTGACAAAGTTCTGGTAGATTTTGCTTTGCCTTTGGCATGAAAAGCTTTTGCCAAAGCCGTTGTACCAATAAGAGCGCTGTTTGATGCTCGACTTTGGCATAATTGAGATTAAACCAACACAACAGCTGAGTTTCTATCAGATCAAAAGGACGCAAGCCAGCCTGAAATAACTTCAGTTCGGTGATCTGTTGCGGTGTAAGTGTTATCGCCGGAGGTTCGGCCCATAGCAGTGCTAAGGCCGGATCTAAAAAGCGTTGTTTATCCGCAAGCTGCCAATACAGCTGTCTGGAAAACTGCTGTTGTAAATACTGAAATTGCTCGCCATGCAGCATCAACACAGAGGCTTCATTGCTGGCTTGTTCATGTTGATGGCTTAGTTTCACAGGATAAAAACTCGCTTTTTGCCAGAACTTTGCTAAAGCTAATGTAGCACCAAAACTTGTGCCGACCAGATACTGCTGGCTCTGCAAGTCCTGTAACACAAAGTTTAATAATTGACTGCCAAGCCCCTGCATTTGCAATGAAGGATTTACCACAATACGCTGAATTCTGGCCATTTTTTGTGTCGCCAGTTCAGGTTGTAAACAATGAAAAGCTAAGCTTTGAGCTAATAAATGCCCTTGTACTCTGCGTTTGCCATGCGCTACCGCAACAGTGAGTTCTGCATCCAGCTCACCTTCAAAACTGATTAAAGCACAGGCGAGCACCCGCTGATCTTGCTCCAGTGTATAGAGCTTCAGTGTCGGGTTATCTAATAAAGCCCAGAGGTCCATCACATCGGTTTGATAATGCGCCAGGCTGAGTAAACTAAAAATTTGTTGTAGCTTCTGAGGTTGTAGCAGTAAATCTTTGATTGGATAGCTAAAGACCTTTGGTTGCAGCGGTGCTGTAATTACAGAGTCCGTTTGTTCCAGTAAAAAACCTCTAAAAATTAGCTGCTCCAGTGGGTCGTTCGCCTGATAGCGTATTGGTTGATGCAAGTGCAGTTTTTGAAAACCAGGGCAATGCTGCTGTAAATAACTTTGAAAGCGTAACTGAAAACCACGGCCTGTACCTTCGTAGCCATGTTCAGTCGTAGCGAAAACTAAACGGCTATATAAGTCCGTTAGTTGCTGCAATTGAGGGGTTGGAATAGCAGCAGCTTCATCGGCCAGTATCACAGTGTTCTGCTGCTTTTCTGCCAGTAAAACATCAACAGGCACAAAACGAATAGCGCCGTTTAATAGCTGATTTTGACCCTGTTGATACGACTGATTTAACAGACCCGCAGCGATTAAAAATGCGGTTTGCACAGCAACAGGGGAAGGGCCTGTCAGCAGAATATCGGTTTTACCTTGTTGCACTAACAAAGCCGCTGCTAAGCCCAAAGCACCGGATTTGCCGCGACCACGGTGAGCCGTCAGCACCAAAGGGCGACGTCTGTGACCTGTGACTACTTTATGGATAGCCGCCACTGCCTGGTGTTGTTCAGCTGTGCGATAAGGCAGTTCTGCTTGTGCCGTAGTAATAGCCTCTGGCAAGACAGGGATCACAGCAGGCAGCCCTTCGATAAGCTGTAGCCACTGAGCGTCCTGCAATTGTTCTAACCAAAACCGTTTAAATAACCCTGTATAAACAGCAGCATCAAGCGGATAAGGTAATACTCTTTTAGCGGCTGGATTTGGCTGTTGTCGCCATAAACCCGGTTCGTTGGTCACAAATAACCAAAGCCCACCCGCTTTTAAGCAACCACTGCTGGCTGCGACTAAATCCCAGTCGACAGCATCGCGCGCATCCACCACCAGTAGATCACATTCAGTGCCCAGCCATTGCTGCTTTTGTTTGGCTGACAACAGCGTAAAACCAGCAGGGGGCGCATGGCCTAACCAATAACTTGTGCCTGCAGGCTTTAAAGCTGAAAGTTGCTGCTGGGTATAAGCCTCTGAACCTGCTAACCAAACCGGTAAACGCCAGCCACGCTTTTGATAAGCGTTTTGTTGCTGGCGGATGATCTGGTACAGGTCGGTCATGGCTTAAACTGGTTCTAACCTGGCATAAGCGGTCACCAGCCATTTACTGCCCAGTTCGTCAAAGTTCACCTGAATGCGCGACTGTGGCCCTGTGCCTTCATAATTCAGCACTGTGCCTTCACCGAACTTATCGTGTAATACCCTTTGGCCCAGCTTAAAGCCAGTATTCTCAAAGGCGCTGTGGCTGGCGGCACTGCCAAAACGGTTCATTTGAGTTGGCTTGCTGACATTAGTGGTCAGGCGAATTTCTTCTAAACAGTCAGCCGGAATTTCGCGGATAAAACGGGATGGTCTGTTGTACTGCTCCTGACCATATAAACGGCGGCTTTCGGCATGAGTTAAATACAGCTTTTGCATAGCACGGGTCATACCGACATAACATAAGCGACGTTCTTCTTCCAAACGTTCGCTGTCATCACCACTTTGTTGGTTTGGAAACATGCCTTCTTCCAGACCACAGATAAACACCAGTGGGAATTCCAAACCTTTGGCGCTGTGTAACGTCATCAGCTGCACTGCGTCTGAATGCTCTTCGGCCTGATATTCACCGGCCTCCAAAGCAGCCTGAGATAAAAATGCAGACAGTGGCGTCATTTCTTCGGTATTAACATAAGTGGCGTTGGCACAGGCGTTCACCAGTTCGTTTAAGTTCTCTACGCGAGTCTGGGCTTTTTCGCCTTTTTCGGCTTTGTACATCGCCATCAGCCTGATACCTGAATGACATGATCGGCTTGCTCATCTAGGCTTAAATCTTTGCTGTCGGCTTCCATTTGATCAATCATCTGCACAAAGGTGCTGATGGCATTGGCGGCACGGCCTGTCAGTTGTTTGTTGGCCAGCATTTGCTGCAGGCTTTGCCACAAGGTGATTTGCAAAGAACGGGCATTTTCCCGCACCTTGTCCATTGTGGTATCGCCAATACCACGCACCGGCGTATTGATAATACGTTCCAGCGCGGCGTCGTCTTGTCTGTTATTAATTAAACGCAAATAAGCCAGTGAATCTTTAATTTCCTGACGTTCGTAGAAACGTAAACCGCCATAAATACGGTAGTTAATACCATCCTGAATTAAAGCTTCTTCCAGCACCCGCGACTGGGCGTTGTTGCGATACAGCACTGCGGCCTCAATCAGCTTGCCGCCTTCACGTTTCCATTCCCGAATACGGCCGACAATAAAACGGGCTTCGTCCAGCTCGTTAAACGCTGTGTAAAGCGATATCGCTTCGCCTTGTTCGCCGTCCGTCCACAGGTCTTTACCCAAACGGTCGCTGTTATGCGAAATCACGCAGTTGGCGGCTTTTAAAATAGTACCTGTCGATCGGTAGTTTTGCTCGAGGCGGATAGTGACAGGGTTTGGATAATCCTTTAAAAACTGCTGAATATTTTCCACTTTAGCGCCACGCCAGCCGTAGATAGACTGGTCATCGTCACCTACGATCATCACTTTGCTTTCAGTGCCAGCTAGTAAACGTAGCCATTCATACTGGATAGAGTTGGTATCCTGAAACTCGTCGACCAGAATATGGCGGAAACGCTGCTGATAATGAGCACGAATTTGTGGCTGCTGTTTAATTAGCTCGAAGCTTCGCAGTAAAATTTCGGCAAAGTCGACCAAGCCCGAGCGGTCACACATTTCCTGGTAAGCGGCGTAAATTTTGATCATGGTTTGCAGGCTGAAATCGCCATGCGCGTCTATAGTGCCTGGGCGCTGACCTTCGTCTTTACGGGCGTTGATAAACCATTGAATTTGTTTAGGTGGCCAGTGTTTTTCGTCTAAATTCAGCGCTTTTAATACCCGACGTACTAAACGGTATTGATCGTCTGAGTCGATGATCTGAAAACCCTGAGGTAATCCAGCTTCCAGATAATGGGCCCGCAACATGCGGTGCGATAAGCCGTGGAAGGTGCCCATCCACAGATTATTTAAGCTAACGCCTATAGTCTGTTCGATACGGTTACGCATTTCCTGTGAGGCTTTATTGGTAAAAGTCACAGCCAATAAACTATAAGGCGCAACCCGTTCCACCTGTATTAGCCAGGCTAAGCGATGCACCAAACCCGGGTTTTGCCCGAGCCGGCACCGGCTAATACCAGCATATGTTGAGGAGGAGCGGCTACCGCATCACGTTGTTTATCGTTTAAGCCATCCAGTAAAGAAGAGACATCCATTAGCAGTAAGTACCTGTCGCAAAATTTGCAGCATTATATACCCTTCGTACCTTGAAGTTGCAGCTTTGTTGACTGCGCCATCTCGCCCCAGTCACATAGGTTTACTATGCTCCTGGAGGCTCACTGGCTTGTCGCCGCCCTGCATCTTCAAGTAACTTGGGTATATAACCAACAGCCCTACAGCTTTGTTGCCCCAGCTTTGTGAACTTAAAGCAAAGCCTGCAACTGCTCTAACGCATCAATTTGCAGATGAGGTAATACTGCAGTTTGAAAATGATCTTCATGTTTCAGCCACACCGCCTGACAGCCGGCATTGAGCGCTCCCCGCACATCAGCTTTGCTATTATCACCTATATGCAGTAGTTGATGAGGCGCAATAGCTAGTTGCTGGCAGGCTTTATAAAACATATCAGGGTAAGGCTTCATTTTGCCGCTGGGGCCGGCATGATAAGCGTATTGAAAATACTGGCTGATACCTAGCAGTTTTAAATCGGCATTGCCGTTGGTAATAGCCACCAATGGGTAACGCTCTGCTAAGGCTTTGAGCAACTGATGACTGGACTCCGGCACTGTTAAATTACTGCGGGCGGTATAAAAAGCGCTAAAAGCCAGTTCGGCAATTTCACCTGCTTCACAGCGGCCCATACCTAGCTCTGTTAAGCCTTGTTCCACTGACAATAAGCGCCAGCGGCTGACATCGTGGCGAACTTCAGGGTCACGTTGTGCCAGCTCTTTGCGTTTTTGCCACCAGAATTCTGGGTCAATCAACCCAAGCTTCGGTGCCAATTGCAGTAATTTCTGCTGCATAGCCAGTTCAGCCTGCTCAATCACAGGGCCGTTGTTATACAGCGTATCGTCCAAGTCAAAAGAAATGGCTTTAAAAGGCAAAAGGGCTTTGTAAATACGCATAAGTGTTTAAGTCCGCTGTCAGTGATACTGATTCGTCCATAGAATACGAGCTTTAGGCTCACTAAGATTTACTTCTTCTTCGCCCTTGGATGAGCATTATCATACACTTTGGCCAACTGCTGGAAATCTAAATGGGTGTATACCTGAGTGGTATTGAGGTTAGCGTGGCCCAATAGTTCTTGCACGGCGCGCAGGTCTGAGCTGGATTCAAGCATATGAGTAGCGAAGGAGTGGCGTAGCATATGCGGGTGTAAATGCTGAGCTAAACCCTGACGTTCAGACCAGAGGTTGACGCGTTGTTGCACTTGTCTGTGGCTGATGCGGTTTTTTTGTTTGCTTAAAAACAACGCCTCTGGCTCTGTGCCTACGTAAGCACTTCGTACTTTTAGCCAGTCTTTAATAGCGGCAACAGCCATACGGCCTATAGGCAGAACACGTTGTTTATTGCCTTTGCCGCGCACCCGTATTAAAGCTTCGGACCAGTCAATATCCTGCAGGTTGGCGCTGACCAGTTCGTCCAGCCGTAAACCTGAGGAGTAAAACAATTCCAGAATAGCTTTGTCCCGGCAAGCGAGGGCGTCTTCGCTGGTATTAAAATCCAGCAAGTGATTGACCTGATCGACGTCGAGGTTTTTTGGCAAAGGTTTGTCAAACTTCGGCACTTGTAAATAAGAAGCCGGGTTTTCTTTTAGCTTGCCTTGTTGCACCAGATAACGGTAAAAGCTGCGCAACGAAGCTACCCTAAGTGCTAAGCTGCGGGCTTTCAGACTTTTACGGCACGACGATATATGCAATTGCAGCTGGGTTTCTGTCAGCTCGACCCAATGGTTGGCCTGTTCCGCCACCTGACTGGCAACAGCAGCAAGTTGCAATTGATAGCTGCTTAGCGTTTTGTCGCTGTAACCCCGTTCATGCTTTAAATAAGCCAGGAAAGCCGACAAATCGGCTTGCCAATGATCCAGTTCAGCAGGCAGTTTCACGGTTCAGATAGCAGTTGGTAAAACGGCCAACACCAGCTTCGCCAGATGGTCCAAAAATAAGGTATCCATGCCTGGTTGGAAATGTTCGTCTGAGTCGCTGCCAAAGGCCAGCAGGAACTGTTGGTCGTCCGATAGCTTTAACAGCTGCAAGGAGACGGAGTGAATATGAGGTTCAAACAGTGCTGACATTTCGTCGCGATTCATCCGGCCAAAATAATAAGTTTTGCCACTTAAACGGCGCTGCAATATCAGCTGTAACTGTGCGACCTGATCGGTTTTTTGCCGCAGGTCGACCAATACACAAGCTTGTACATGAGGTAATTTGGCGGTAAAAGCCTGTAGCGCTGCCAGTAAAGCCGTTTGATCGGCGGCTTTTAATAACTGTAAGTGCAGATCGTTCAGCGCATAAAAAATCTGTTCGTTCTGGCGGGCTATACCCATCAGGCGAGTGATATCGTCTTCTAAAGAGCGGATTTTTTCGCGCTGTAATTCCAGCTGACGTTCCACTAAAGACACCACACCACGCTGCTGGTGTGGTAAACGTAACCGGCTTAACAGCTCCGGATGCTGAAGAAAAAACTCGGGATGATCATAGAGATAATCAACAATCAGGCTGGCTTCGGCCAGTTCAGGGTTCAGCAGTGCTGTATCGAGAGGAAGGTCGCTCATAAGAATAATTGTCCATCAAAAACATGTTCGGCTGGCCCAGTCATTTTGACGGGTTGGCCAGGCCCTTGCCAGCGGATCTGCAAAGAGCCACCTGGTAAATCTACCCTTACCTGGGATTGTAATTTTTTCTGCATCTGACCAATAACTGCAGCAGCGCAAGCGCCTGTGCCGCAAGCCAGGGTTTCACCTGCGCCACGTTCCCATACTCTTAATTTGACATGAGAAGGCGACAGCACCTGCATAAAACCTATATTGGCGCGCTCAGGGAAACGTTCGTGATTTTCAAACACAGGGCCCCACTGATGCACCGGAGCCGTCTGAATGTCATCGACCAAAATCACCGCATGCGGATTTCCCATCGACACCACACCACATAAAGTGGTGGCATCTTCGCTATGCAAAATATAGTTCAGCTCTTGTTTTTGTGCTTTAAACGGCACTTTGGCTGGATCAAACTGCGGCACGCCCATATTGACCGTAACCTGTCCATCTTGCTCTATATACAAGGTGATTTTGCCAGACTTGGTGCTGACCGCAATTTTGTATTTATTGGTCAGGCCTTTATGCCGGACAAACTTAGCAAAACAGCGAGCACCATTGCCGCATTGTTCAACTTCAGAGCCGTCGGCGTTAAAGATGCGGTAATGAAAATCCAGATCCGGATCGTAAGGTGGTTCCACCATCAGCAACTGGTCAAAACCGACACCAAAGTTGCGGTCGGCCAGCTTTTTGATTTGTTCTTTGGTTAAGAACACATTCTGGCTGACGGCGTCTATCACCATAAAGTCATTGCCCAAACCGTGCATTTTTGAGAAATGCACTAAGGTTTGGTTGTTGCGATCTTTAAATTTATTGTCTGGGATCATTCAGGGTACCAACTGTTCACCGCGCCACAGGTCCTGCCATTGTTCACGCTGGCGGACTAAATAGCTGCGGTCACCATCCACCAGCACTTCTGCGGCTCTGGGTCTGCTGTTGTAGTTGGAACTCATGGTAAAACCATAAGCACCTGCTGAGCGCACCACCAGTAAATCACCTGGCTCCAGTGCTAAAGCACGGTCTTTACCGAGGAAATCACCGGTTTCACAGACCGGACCTACCACATCGTAAGTCATAGTAGGAACATCAGGTTTTTGCTGCACAGCAATAATAGATTGCCATGCACTGTAAAGTGCCGGGCGAATTAAGTCGTTCATCGCAGCGTCAACAATAGCAAAATGTTTTTCCTGACCTGGTTTTAAATATTCCACTTTGGTCAGCAGTACACCTGCATTGGCCATAATGGCGCGGCCCGGTTCAAAAATCAGCGACAGCTGCGGATAAGCCGCCAGTTTCTCTACCACTTTAGCTGCATATTCCGCAGGATGTGGCGGAGTTTCGCCATCGTAAGGCACACCTAAACCGCCACCTATATCAATATGAGTGAGGTGAATACCCACTGCAGCTAATTTGTCGATCAGCGCCAGTAACTTATCTAAAGCATCTAAAAACGGCTGGGTTTCAGTCAGCTGTGAGCCGATATGACAATCCACACCACAAACTTTTAAATGCGAAGCAGCATGCGCTCGCTGGTACATGGATACGGCGTCATTAATGTCGATACCGAACTTATTGGCTTTTAAGCCGGTAGAAATGTAAGGATGGGTTTTTGCGTCTATATCCGGGTTCACCCGAATAGAAATAGGCGCAATGATATTCAGGCGGCTTGCCACTTGCTGAATACGTTCCAGCTCAGGAATTGATTCGACGTTAAAGCACTTAATGCCAGTTTGCAGCGCAAACTCAATTTCAGTGACAGACTTGCCTACACCAGAGAACACCACTTTTTTTGCATCACCACCGGCTTGCAATACGCGGCGTAATTCACCTTCAGACACTATATCAAAACCACTGCCGAGCCTGGCCAAAAGGTTTAATAGAGCTATATTGCTGTTGGCTTTGACGGCGTAACAGACTAATAAGTCACGGCTTGGCGCAGCTTCGGCAAAAGCTTTGTAATGACGCTCAATGGTGGCGCGTGAGTAAACATAAGTGGGCGTGCCAAATTCTGCGGCAATATCGGCTAACGCAACGCCTTCGGCAAATAAATTCTGATTCTGATAATTAAAGTAATCCACTACTGTTCCTTTGAAACTACTGGCTGATCGGCTGGCGCTGGTTGTTCTGCCGGCGCTTTATTCGGTTGTGGGGTTTGAGGCAATGTCAAAGGACCTTTTTGGCCACAGGCCAGTAACCATTGGCTGAGCAACAGGATGCACACCAGTCTTTGTCGCTTTGTATTCATGGTTTTTATTTCATTAATTATTTTGCGCTCTATAATCGCATCCTTAACAGCAAAAGCAAACAGGTGAAACCGATGAATGACGTAGAATATGACGAACTGACCGATCAGGTGCTGCTTGCGGTGGAAGATGCGATCGAAGCTTTGGACCTGGATTTAGATTATGAGTCAAACGGTGGCTTGTTGAGTATCAGTTTTCCTGAAGGAAGCAAGGTGATCATTAATAAACAGCCGCCACTGCATCAGCTGTGGGTCGCGACTAAATTTAATGGCCACCATTTTGAATTAAAAGACGGTGTCTGGATTGATAACAGAACTGGCGCTGAGTTCTGGGCATTAATTTCCGATGCCTTTAGCAAACAGTCTGGTCAAAACGTAGTGTTAGCCGATAACTCGTGAGTGATGCGGTCAGTAAACAAAATCAATAGAGAAATACAATGGCGTTACTTCCTTTTGTCGATGTAAAACCCCAAGGTCAGGCCGATGCTGCTGTGGTCTGGTTACATGGTTTGGGTGACTCGGGTGATGGTTTTGCTCCTATAGTGCCGGAATTACGTTTGCCAAAAAGTTCTGGCATCCGGTTTTTGTTTCCACATGCGCCTGTGCGTCCTATTACTATCAATGGTGGGATGCAGATGCGCGGTTGGTACGATATTAAAACCTGGGATTTAAACGACAGAGCAGACGAAACTGGTGTACGTGAATCGGCTACTGCAGTGACAGCCTTACTGGATAAACTGATTGAACAGGGCATTCCGGCTCATCGTATTCTGTTGGCGGGTTTTAGTCAGGGTGGCGTCATTGCCTTACACTTACTGCCTCGTTTGCCTTACAAACTAGCCGGTGTGATGGCGCTTTCTACTTATATGGCTGTGCCAGGCAAGCTCAAAGAAGAAATGACTGGCGCTAACAAAAGTACAGCTGTGCTGGTGAATCATGGTACTCACGATGAAGTGGTGCCCTACAGCGCAGGTCAGGCCGCTTTTAACGCGTTGAAATTTGCTGGTTTTAATGTGAACTGGGCCGAGTACCGTATGGGCCATAGTGTATGCCCGCAACAGATTGCCGATATCAGCCGTTTTATTCAGCAGCAATTACCAGCACTTTAAAAATGGAACAGTCAAAGTGACAACAGCACAGGAAAAACTGGTGGTTCGGGTCAGTCTGGGCGCTACTGCAGCGTCTGGCGATTTGCCCGAACCAATAACAGAGCAACACTGGCATTGGCGCCGTATTGCCGGTGCCGTATTGACACTTTGTGCTGCTGCTCTGCTGCTGTATGGCTGGCTAAATGTTGAGTCACCTGATGCCGTGATTAGTCCGCTGGCTGAAACAGCTCCTGCTGTAATGACCACTGAATCTATTGAGGCTGGCACACCAGAGCTGGTGCTGGAGGCTGTGCAGCAAAACCCTGAACCAGAGCCTCTACCCGTTAAAACGGCAAGCACTGAAACTATTGCAGCAGAAGTCAAACCAGCAGAAACTCCAGTGCTATCTGGTGCCGCTGTGACACCGCCGCCTGCTGTTGTTGAAACAGCTTTAGTTGCAGAAGCTCCGGCAGAATCAGGTACGCCATTATTTAGCGCAGAGACTGGTGTATTAAGACTGGCTTTGTTGACTAACGAAACGCCTTCTGCCAAAGCCCGCAGTTTAGGTGAAAAGGTCGACGCAGCCACAGTTCCGCAGCTGTCGCTGTATTCTGAGGTCAAAGGTTTAAATGGTCAGAGCATAGAACATCTGTGGTATTACGAAGGTAAACTGATGACCCGGATTAAGCTGCCGGTCAAACTGGATTACTGGCGTACCTACAGCAGAAAAGAATTCGACGCCAGCCAGAAAGGTGAATGGCGGGTTGAAATCCTTGATCCACAGCAAAATCTGTTGTTCAGCCATCACTTTCATTATCAATAAGAACTATACTAGGCGGCATTTTCAGGCAGACCAGCTTTTATTGTCATGGCGCTGCTGTTATTTTCCGCTGTTTTAAGGAGTACCTATGAACCTGGTTCGTATCGCCACCCGTAAAAGTGCTTTAGCTTTATGGCAAGCCAATTTTGTTAAAGCTGAACTGGTTGCGGCCCACCCTGGTTTGCAGGTTGAATTGGTGCCTATGTCGACTCAGGGCGATAAAATTCTGGATACTCCTTTAGCCAAAATTGGTGGCAAAGGTTTGTTTGTCAAAGAGCTGGAAACTGCCATGCTGGAAGGCCGTGCTGATATAGCTGTCCATAGCATGAAAGATGTGCCAGTCGATTTTCCTGAAGGCCTGATGTTGCATACCATTTGTCGACGTGAAGATCCCCGCGATGCTTTTGTCTCCAACAGCTATCAACAACTTGCTGATTTACCCCAGGGGGCTGTAGTCGGAACTTCCAGTTTACGTCGCCAGTGTCAAATTAAAGCCATGCGACCAGACCTACAGATCAAAGACTTACGTGGCAACGTCAACACCCGTCTGGCAAAACTGGACGCTGGTGAGTTTGACGCCATTATTCTGGCTTCTGCAGGTTTAATACGTTTAGGTTTTGAAACTCGTATTGCCAGCTTTCTGGAGGTTGGCACCAGTTTACCGGCCAATGGCCAGGGCGCCGTAGGTATTGAATGTCGTAGTGATGATTTGGTGGTGCAACAGCTATTAGCTCCACTGGAACATCGGGAAACCCGTATTTGTGTGTTGGCCGAACGGGCAATGAACCGTAAGCTGCAGGGCGGTTGTCAGGTGCCAATTGGTGCTTTTGCAGTACTGCAGCAAAATGAACTTTGGCTGCGTGGTTTGGTCGGACAGTTGGATGGTTCTGAAATTTTACGCTCAGAAATCAAAGGGCAAGCTTCACAAGCTGAGCAGTTGGGGACTCAACTGGCTGAACAATTATTGGCTTTAGGCGCAGATCGCATCTTAGATGCGGTCTATCGTCAGGCCTGATAGGCGTGACTACACCACTGCTTGATCCACTAAGCCCGGTGCTGATTACCAGACCGGCGGGCAAGGCGGATCAGTTGCTGGCCAGTTTAGATGAGCTGGCTATTCCCTATTTGTATCAACCTTTGATCACCACCCAATTAGTGCCGTTAAAAGCCAAAGCCGGCACTATGCTGGAACAGGCCGATCAGGTGATTTTTGTCAGTGTTAGCGCGGTCAGCTGTTTGCAGCAACAATACGATTGCAAAAAAATTACTGCGCCTTTAGTGGCCGTCGGAACTACGACCGCGACAGTGCTGGAAATATGCAGTGGCCGCGAAGTAACTGTGCCGCAGGATCAGCGCAGTGAGGGGTTGCTGGCTTTACCTCAGCTGCAGGATGTAGCTGATAAACATATTGTGATAGTGCGGGGCAATGCAGGTCGTGAGCTGATTAAAAAAGGCTTACAACAGCGCGGTGCTCATATTCATTATGTGCAAAGTTATCGCAGAGTGCCCTTGCCCTTAGATGGCCAAAGCTTGTCGGACCAGTGGCATCAGCAACATATTCAATGTATTGTGGTGACCAGCAACGAAATTTTACAGCTTATTTTTGCATTATTGCCCAAAGAGCAACATAGCTGGTTACAGCAACAGCTATGGATTATGGTTAGCCCGCGGATGAAAGAGGCCGCTATCGAACTTGGGATCGACGGATCCCGTATTTATTTGTCAGCCAGTGCCAATGATCAGGCGTTACTGGAGGCGATTTGCCAGTTAAGAGGAACTTGTCATGACTGATACGCCGGTGGCTGTTACTGCCTCTGAATCACCACTCTCTCAAGGTTCGGCGAAGTCTGAGCCGGTTAAAAAAGACCCAATTAAAAATGTTCCTGTACCATCAGCGAAAACAGGCCGTGCTATCGCCTGGTTTTCTGTGCTACTGAATTTGATTTTGGTCGCGGCTCTTGCCGCAGTGACTTGGTGGTTATGGCCGCAGTGGACTGCGTTGCAGCAGCAACAGCATGTCTTGCAACAGCAGCAACAGCAACAAACTGAACAAGGCAAACAGCAGCATCAGCAACTGACCGATCAATTGCAGCAGCAACTGGCATTAGTTGTTGACCAACAAAAACAACAAGGCGCTTTGAGTGAGCAGCAACAACAAGCTCTGCTGCAATTGCAACTGGAAAGTAAAAAACAGCTGAGTAATGGCCGTACCTGGCAGTTATGGCAAATTCAGCAGCTCTTACAACTGGCCGGACAAAAAATCTGGTTGGAGCAGGACATGCCAGCGGCTTTGCGTTTATTGCAAGGCGCTGAACAGCAGTTGGCCTTGTTACAGGACAGCAGCATGCAGCCGCTGCGTCACGCCATTCAGGCAGATTTAGCTGAGCTGCAAAAAAATACCTTGCCCGATGTTGCCAAAATCCAACTGGGTTTAACCAGCCTGCGTAAAGCTGTATTTGATTTACCGCTACGTCAAAGTGAGCGTGAACTGGATGATGCAGAGCCTGTAGCTGTTACCAGTTCTGATTGGCAAACTACTTTACTTCAGCACTGGAATTCATTCTGGAGTTCGTTAGTGCATGTGCGTCCTACTCAGCCGGAAGATTTGTCTGTGTTATCTGCAGGCGAGCAACTGAGTTTGCGTAACACCTTGCAGCAACAACTGTTGCTGGCTGAACTGGCCGCAATGAAGTATCAGAGTGAGTTGTATCAGGTTGCATTACAGCAGGCGATGGATACCTTGCAACGTTATTTTGCTGCTGTTGATCCGAAGGTCCGCGCAGCATCAGAGCAATTAGTCCAACTGGCTGCCTTGCCTGTGGCGTTTCCTGCGCCAGCTGCTTTGCAATCCAGCGCTGTGCTTGATCAGGTCATGCGTCAAAGCATGGTGGAGAGTAGCCAATGATCCGTCTGCTACTGGTAGTTTTGTTGCTGGCATCCGCCATGTGGCTAGGACCATGGCTGACGCAGAATCCGGGTTATCTGATGCTGGTGCTGGGTCCATGGACCATTGAAATGACGCTGGTGGGGTTTGCCATCATTTTGTTGTTGAGTCTGAGTTTGTTATGGCTGACGTTACGAATTTTAAGGCCGTTTTTGGGTTTTCGTAACTGGACTCTCAATCCGTTTCGTGGCCGTCAGCAGCGCAAAGCCCGTTTGGCTTTTGAACAAGCGGCTTTGGCTTTGGCGGCGGGGCGTTTTCAGGATGCTGAGCAGTATTTTGATCGCTCTGACGCTATGCCTGAATTTACTATGCTACGCCAAAGTATGGCCTGTTACGCTGCTTTGCAGGCCGGACATGCGACTAAAGCTATGCAACTGGCTGAGCAGTTGGATGCAACAAAAGCGCAGAGTTGTTATGTCAAAGCTGATTTATTACTGCGCCAGAATCAGGCCAAAGCTGCGCTGGAGTTATTGCAGCCTCACATGTTGATACCGGCAGATGCGCCTTTATTAGCACCTTTGTATTTTCAGGCCCTGTTAGCTGCAGGTCATAATATTGAAGTTTTTCATACTGCGCTTAAAGCCATAGAGCAAAAGTGGTTTACCAAAGCGCAGTGGCAAGTGCAGCGTTATCAGATGTATCCTCAGGCCATCCGTAATCTGGCAGCCCAAGGGGTGTTTGATGAAAACAGTGATTATTGGCTGGCATTGCCGTCGAAAGAACGTAAGTCGATGGCTGCTGTATTAGGTCGGGTCTGGGCGAACGTGAAAGCAGGTCAGGCTGAGCAAGCTGAAAAACTGCTGGTTGATCATTTATCTTACAGTGACTTACCTTTGGTATGGCCTGTGCTGCGGCACATTCCATTAAAACGTCATGTGGTGTTGCTGCGTAAACAGCTACAGCACTGGTTGCGTGATCACCAGGAAGACGCAGTGCTGTATGCGACTTTGGCTTATTGTGCAGAGCAAGATGGCGAACCTATGCAGGCCGAAATGGCCTGGCAAAAAGCTTTGCAGTATCAGCCGGGTCTGAAAACGTCCTGATATGCATCCTGAGTTATTAACGGGTCTGGCTCCAGTTCTTGGTGTCAGGCCTCGTCTTCTGTTGCTTGGCAGTATGCCTGGCTCTGCCTCTTTGCTTGAACAGCGTTATTACGCCCATCCCCGCAATTTATTCTGGCCTTTTATGCAGCAGCTGTTTGCTATTCCGCTGGAGCTTGGGTATCCGCAGCGTTGTCAGTTGTTAACCGAACAAGGCATAGCGCTGTGGGATGTCATCGCACACTGCGAGCGGTTGGGCAGTCTGGACAGTGCTATTAAAAAACACACTGTAATTTGTAATGCGATACCGCAATTGCTTGCAGCAGAACCACAGATTTCAAAGATTTGCTTTAACGGCGCCAAGGCAGCAGAAGAGTTTAAACGTCATCTGCTGCCGTTGCTGAAACAGCGTAACGACATAGAGTACATTCAATTGCCGTCCAGCAGCCCTGCCCATGCCAGCCAAAGCAGAGACGCGAAGCTGGAATTGTGGGCAAGAGCTTTACTGGAATAAGGCTTCCAGTTCTGCTGTGGCTTCAAATCTAGCTGCTTTTGCTTGGCTAAAAACAGCTGCAGCTTCGTCAGTTTTATTTGCTGTCAGCAACTCAATAGCTTGCCAGCCTAACGCCACAGGATCGTTCTTCCTCTGCAGATAATGAGCCCAGCCTTGATCAAATTGTGCCCGCGCGCGCTGTGCTTCAAGTAGGCCATTACGGGCCGCCTGATCCAACCAGTATTCGTCAGTCCATTCTTTAGGTCGCTGATGGAGCTGTTTGAGATACATTTTATCTTTGGCATAAAGAGGTGCTTTTGTTGTGTTGTAGTTCAGATCCCAAGGAGCAATTTTGTAGTCACCAGCCTTATCGATAAAACTCAGGGTATCGCCTTGTGCAAAAGGCACTTCGCCGGAAAGTGTGGTCAGTTGTTTAAGCTTTTTATCTGAGTCCACTCTGAGTATAGCGCTGCCGGTAAAGGCTGACATCTTCACAGCTTTGGCTTTTTCTGATTTAAAATCAGAAAGCTGCGGTAATTCTTCCGTGCTTACACTCAGATCGCTGAGACTCGGCGTAGCGTCTTGATCCAAATAGTTCAGTAAAATAGCATTGCTGTATTGAGAAGATGCCACACCAGCTTTGGCTGCGGGCCAGGAGTCCTTAGTCAGTGCATGCAGTAGTTTTTTCCGCCACTGCTCCTGACCACCTACGGCTAAACTAAAATCCAGAGTGATCCTTCGTATCGATTTGCTGGATGACGGCTGATAACGCCATTGTCGCAGCGCATTCTCTGACACCTCATCAAACACTCCTGCAGGAAAACTATGCTGGGTTTTAGCGTAAATAACCTGACCTTGCTCATCCACAAGAAAGAGCACAGCAGCAAACCCCTGAGTTCCTTTGCGCGCAGCTCTGACCGGATAGTTAGGTTCAACCCTTTCTATCACTTCGGGCAGCGTGCCTTGGTTATACAGGGAGGATGGAGATTTGCGTTGGGCCAACATGGTGGCATAAGAGGGAACCCACTGATTTTTTTGCAACAACAGTTGCTGCTGCGCTAACTGCTTTTGCTCTGTCGTCAGATGCGTATCCAGAGTTTGCAGACCAGTAGCTGCATCAGGGTGGCCCAGTTCTGCTGCAGCTAAAAAGTAAAGATAGGCCAGAGACAAATCCTGTTGCATGCCCTGGCCTTTCATCGCCATTACCGCCAAATTAAAGGCCGCCATGTCGTTACCCAAAGGTAAGAGACGCTCAAATTCAGCTTTTGCTTGCTGATAATTTTCCTGATGGTAATACCGCTTAGCCTGGTAAAGGTCGCACTGACAAAAATGAGCTTAACAACGCTGAACTGAGCAATAGTTGCTTTAACATCCGATGTTCCTGACTATCCGTGAAAATTCGCAATTAAAGTTATCTGAAAATATTTTTTGTGTAAATTTTTTGTTATGCCATTTTGCTGCCATTGGGTACTTTTTGCTCAGGCACGGCCAATACCACAGCGCCATCTGGGCGGTAAAACCCTGTGATCAGACATTCAGAGCGAAAAGGCCCTATTTGTTTGACTGGAAAATTCACCACGCTAATCACCTGTGTGCCGAGCAATTGTTCTTTGGTATACAGCGCTGTGATTTGAGCACTGGATTGTTTCACTCCAATGTCAGAGCCAAAATCGACTTTCAGTTGATACGCAGGCTTTCGTGCTTGCGGAAAATCAGCTACCTCGATAATGGTGCCAACCCGCAATTCAACCAGACCAAATTGTTCCCAGTTAATCAATTCCATATCCGTGACTCTACTTTTTTAACAATGACTTAGATTTACACAGCCTTGCTTTTGTTGTCATGAATTTTGCGATCAAACAGCGGTTTTATGATGTCATTTGTGTACAGCAGAAGGAGAGTCATTTGCGATGATCCTGCCAGAGCGAATACACTGGCAGGCTTGCTTATGACCTCAGATATCGATTTGGTGGGCCAGACGCGGCTCAAGGCGGCTTTTTAAATCGCCTTCGATCACCACAGCACGGCCGGTTTTTTTATCCAGACAGACAAAAGTGATATTGGCATCGGCCACTAAGGTATCTGTGCCATCCAGCCAGATTTTCTGATGAATAACAGAGCTTTTGGTATTAATGGCGCTGAACTCGGTATCAATACGCAGTTGCTGGCCCATGGTGGCCTGAGCTCTGTAGTTAATATTGATATTCACGATCACCCAGGCCAGGCCCAGCTGTTCGAAGTGTTCAATATCGCCATGCTGCTCAAGATAACCCCAGCGGGCTTCTTCCAAAAACTCCAGGTAACGTGCGTTATTGACATGCTGGTAGCCGTCCAGGTGGTATCCCCGGACTTTGATATAAGTGTGATGTAACATAAAACTCTCTGGTTGGACCTGTTTGTGGTTATGATGCCATAGTTTCCGCACAGGGTTAACCCGCTTATTGCTGGTTCTTGTTGAGATTTTTTTGGTCTGTTGCGCTGGAACCAGTAGAATAAGCACACTTCAGTTATTTGGTGCTTTTATGCGTCTGTTACAGCAGCTCTCTGCTAAATCCTATTCCACTTTTGCTCTGGATACACAACTTGCTGAATTAATTGAGCTGGGATCTTTAGCTGAATTAAAAGCTTATCGGCCTCAAACCATTCCCTTATTGTTAGGTGAAGGTAGCAACAGCATTTTCCTGAGCGATCAAAACCAAACTGTTTTGCGTTATTTAGCCAAAAGTCGAACTGTGTTGTCAGAAGATGAGCAGCAGGTGCAACTGCATATAGAAGCAGGGGATAATTGGCATCAATTGGTGAGCTGGACAGTAGCTCAGGGCTGGTGGGGATTAGAAAACCTATCTCTGATACCAGGCAGTGTAGGTGCAGCTCCGGTACAGAATATTGGTGCTTATGGTGCTGAGCTGGCGGATTGCTGCGATTATGTCGATTTTTTCCACTGGCAAAACCGTGACGTGCAGCGTTTACGGAAAAGTGATTGCGGTTTTGGCTACCGGGACAGTATTTTTAAGACAGCGCTTGCGGGTCAGGGCGTGATTGTGGCTGTGGGTTTGACACTAAAAAAACAAGGTCAGCCGAAATTAGGCTACAAAGGGCTGGAGCATTTAAATCAACATAGCAGTGTGGCAGAGGTTGCGCAGGCTGTGATTGCTGTGCGTCAGTCCAAGTTACCGGATCCAGCCGTATTACCTAATTGCGGCAGCTTTTTTAAAAATCCTGTGGTGAGTCGCCCGGTATTTGAAGCTATTCAACACAGGTATCCTGCGATGCCGTTTTATCCACAAGCTGATGGCTTGATTAAACTGGCCGCAGGTTGGCTGATAGAGCAGGTTGGGCTAAAAGGTCAGTGTATTGGCGATGTGGGTTGTTATGAAAAACAAGCGCTGGTGCTGGTGAATTTTGGTAAAGGTACAGCTGCAGAGTTGCAACAAATGATCGCGCTGATACAGCAAAAAGTTGCAACAGAGTTTGCGGTTCAGTTGGAACCTGAGGTGCGCTTAATTGGCCAATGAACCACGTAAAACTTTACCTCACAGCCTGATTGTACAACGGCAACTGGTGCATTATCTGGCTGATGGCGCTTTATGTTCTGGCCAGTGGCTGGGCGAGCAGTTAGGGATAAGCCGCACCGCTGTGGCCAAACATTTAGAACAATTGCAGCACTACGGGCTGGATTTATACAAAATTAAAGGCAAAGGCTATCGGCTGGCGCAACCTGTGCAATTGCTGGATGCAGCCTTGATTAAACAACAGCAACAGCAGCCAGCGCCTGTCTGGGTACAATCTGTGACGGACTCCACCAATAGCCAACTGATGCAAAAACTTAAAGAAGGCGTTTTGCTTGAAAAAGGTGCTGTACTGGTCGCTGAAGCTCAGACTGCAGGCCGTGGACGGCGAGGCAAGCAGTGGTTTTCGCCTTTTGGTTGCAACTTGTATTTTTCGATGTACTGGCAACTGGAGCAGGGGATTCAGGCTGCGATGGGCTTAAGCTTAGTCGTGGGGCTGGCGGTAGCCAAAGTGCTGCAGCAGCAATGGCAATTGCCTGTGCGGCTGAAGTGGCCTAATGATTTGTATCTGGAGCATAAAAAACTCGGAGGTATTTTAGTCGAGCTGGCCGGGCAAACTCATGCCCAATGTGATGTGGTGATAGGTTTGGGCTTAAATATTCGTATGCCGGAACAAACCGATAAAGCTGTAGATCAGCCCTGGGCTGATTTAACTTCGGCTTTAGGTCAGCCGATAGATCGCAATCTGCTGGTGGCTTTACTGCAACAGCAGTTAGTGCTGGAATTACAGCAATTTAGCCAGCAGGGCTTTGCAGGCTATGTACAGGAATTTAATCAGCTCGATCAATTTGCCGGTGAGCAAGTAACCTTGTCCAGCGGCAGTCAAACCATTACTGGCGTTTGCGCTGGTGTGGATGCTCAGGGTGGGCTGGTGCTGGATATCAATGGCCAGAAGCAAAGCTTTTATGGTGGCGAACTTAGCTTAAGAAAGGCGCTGTGATGGAATTATTACTAGATATAGGCAATAGCCGTAGTAAAGCCCGTTTATATCATGCAGGCACATTGACAGAAATTCAGCTGGAAAATATCAATGCGGAACAATGGTTACAGATAAAAGCAGTCTATTGTGCCAGTGTGGCGGCGCAGACCAGAGTGCAACAGGTTCGCGACAAGATCCCCGCTGCTATCCCTCTCGTCCAGATACAAAGTGAAGCTCAGGCGTTTAATGTGACTAACAGTTACCTGCAGCCGCAATTATTAGGGGTCGATCGGTGGCTGGCGTTAGTGGCTGCTGCGGGCTTGTATCCGAATACCGATCTGCTGATAGTTGACGCTGGTACAGCTTTAACTGTCGATTGGTTAAGTGCTGAAGGTATGCATGGTGGCGGCTGGATTTTGGCCGGGCAAAAACTACAGCAAGAGGCTGTCTTGAGTAAAACTGCTAAAGTATTTTCAGCAGAACTTGAGACAGAGCAGTTGTCACCTGCAACTGACACTGCGACAGCTTTGTATCAGGGTGCTATTGCCGCTTTAGTGGGGGCTATTCGCCAAGCCTATGCAATTAAACCTACACAGCGAATTATTTTAACCGGTGGCGACGCCTTGCTTTTACAAAAATACCTGGCGGATCTGCCCATTCAGCTCGAATCCCAACTGATCTTTCAGGGATTAGCCCGTTATATTCAGCCGAATTGACCATTTTGTGTACTTATTGAGCATTCAGGCCAGAATTTATAAGTTTTTTTTTAATTCCTGTTGCGTGGGGTGGGGCATTCCACTAGAATTCGCACCCACTGACGTAGTGCCGCTTTAGCTCAGTTGGTAGAGCAACTGACTTGTAATCAGTAGGTCATCCGTTCGACTCGGATAAGCGGCACCATTAGTATAGTGGAGGGGTTCCCGAGTGGCCAAAGGGATCAGACTGTAAATCTGCCGGCACTGCCTTCGAAGGTTCGAATCCTTCCCCCTCCACCATTTTCAGTACAATAGCTACGAGTAGGCCGCGGGCATCGTATAATGGCTATTACCTCAGCCTTCCAAGCTGATGATGCGGGTTCGATTCCCGCTGCCCGCTCCAAACAGATCAAGTTGCTGATATAGCTCAGGCGGTAGAGCGCATCCTTGGTAAGGATGAGGTCCCCAGTTCGATTCTGGGTATCAGCACCATCTTAAAAGCCTTTCTCGCTGTACAATCTAAAAAACTTATTTCATACAACCACCGTTTGCTAAAAAGGGTCTATTTATGGCTAAGGCTAAATTCGAACGTAATAAACCGCACGTTAACGTGGGCACCATCG
>NZ_LAMX01000038.1:0-24494 GCF_001275035.1 Rheinheimera sp. KL1 | reverse complement strand
CAACCACTGGATCGGTCAACCGATCTGAAAAATGCTTATCTGATCGGCATTAGCCAGCAGGCCCTTGTTTATTCGAAGTAGAAGCGACTACTTAGTGGCTGGCACAGACTGCAAATACTGGCTGTTTGGCTGCTTTAAAATTGTCTGCCATGAACCATAAGTTGGGTTGGCTAACACAAACCATTTGGCACCCCAGTAGTCCTGATATGTATCGACTAGGGCTGAACGCTGTTCAGGCGTGATATTTTTCTTTACGTCTGGCAGGAAATCGCCAAAGTCATCACCAATCGACATTAAAATTCGGAAGTCTTTCGCTGCCAACAAACGGCGGCTTTCTTTTTCGCTGCTCCAGCCTTGTTGTTCTGACTTTAGCCAGATTTGTGAGGCGTCGATCTTCTCTATACCCACGGTTTTTAAGTTACGCAGCGTATCAGCTTTTTGTGGACAGCTGTCAGTGGCGCCGGCACGTTTTTCGCACTCACGATTGCTGATATACAGCACTTTTACACCGGCGGCTTCAGCTTTATTGACAAAAGCCACAGCGCCCGGCACAGCTTTGGCCGCTGCCATAGCCACCCATTGATCCCAACGTTTTGGATCATAGCCTGCGTTTAATAACACAGCTTGCGCTGCAGTCGGCGAGTTATCCAGAATAGTCTCGTCAATATCAACAATAATGGCCAAAGGCAGCTGTTGATAGTTGCTGGTTTGGTTCGGCAAGGCTGTCCAGTTTTTATCAGCAATAGCAAGGGGCAGCTGTAAAGCAGCCGTTTGGTAGGTTTGAATCGCACTGGCTTTGAATTCAGCTGAGGTTTGGTACCACAGAGTGGCATTCATATTGTCGTGAGACGCTGCTTGTGAAGCAAAAGTGCACAAAAGCAGGCTGGTTAGCAGCGAAGATAGAGAGGATTTCATCAAAGACTCCAAAGCAAAAAATTAGCAGGTTAAAACGACAGTGTTGTTTCTCTATAAAAAAAAGCCCCCGCTGTGCGGAGGCCTTCAGGCTTAGGCTTTATCCGCGCCCGGATCAGTTTTGTCAGCCTTTTCAGACGGTTTATCTGACAGGTTATTCAGTGAGATCACCTTAGTTTTACTGATCTTATGACGATAGATCTCGCGCAGATAATGAATAGACTTTTTCACACTGTCGCGGGACAAACGAATGTCATTGATAGAGACAAACTTGTCTTTATTACGAATAAGTTCGCGGTATTTTTTCTCGTACATAGGTTTAATTGCATACCAGTTGGTATCGAGAATTTTCGCCGGGTTTTCAAACTCATGCAGCATGCTGTCCAAACGCTCTTCATCGAAGTGCTCTTCACGGATAAAGTCCAGCATGGCTTTGTCCAGTGAATCATTAAAACGATAATCGTCTTTGGCAAAACAACGTTTGATGAAAGACACAATCAGCGTCAGGAAATCGTCACTTAAACACGGACTTTTTACAATCAATGTGGTCAGCGAGATATTGGCTGAAGCGCCAATCACCAATGCATAACGTTTTAACGTAGTGTTCGGGAACAAGGTATTTAAATGGCTCTTCAGGCGATTTAAATCCATGTATGACAGTTTGTAGTCTTTTGGTAAAGAGATGATCGACACCACAGACGAGCAGTTTTTAAAGAAATGCAGGTCTTTTAAATCTTTTGGATCGTAGCCGCTTTTCACATAGGAAGCTAAAGCTTCACGGTAACGACCAGACTCTATAGGTAATAAACTAATACCCTCAATGGCCTGTGTCACTTTGTTAAAGTGGGGCAGGTCAATAGAACGAAAAAACAGGTCGTCAATATTCAAACCACTGTTGCTGTTTTTGTCGAACAGTTTCAGTTTATCCACAGCAGCTGGCGCGTTTGGGATCACAGATTCAGCATAAGCTACAGCTACAGGGCCTGCCAGACTCATAAACAAGTCGTTGGCGTCTAAACGTATGGTTTCACCAATGTCGATGCCGGCACGACGGAAGTAATTTTCGTCATAGTCTGTGGTGACCGCTTGTGCTGTTAAAATGTTGAAGATTTGCTGCGAAATATACTGGTTGGCATATTTCTCCATCGCATTCACGTCGATGTGCTGAATTTCACCATCGTCGGTTTCTTCAGCATAACGCATAATATCGTTAGAAATCAGCATCATCGCATTCCAAGGACGAATGCGGTGCATCACGCTGGACTCAGCACTGTCTTCATTTTCTAGGTTGTACGAGAAATCCCATTCTTCCGCAAGGTATTTACATAACAAGCGGCCTGAGTTGATATGCAACGCTTCTGACATTTCCACGCCATGGTCTGTAATATTCGGCAGAATACAGATACCACTGGTGAAAATGGGCTCGAACACAAAAGAGTGGCCCGCGTTCGCTTCGTTTTCCGTTTCTGGTCTGGTATCGAAGGTTTTGGCCATATAAGCGTACTGCTGCGCCAAACCGAACTCTGACGCCATACCAGAACCTGTACCACCACCGGCACTGAAAATATAAAAATACAAACGGGATTGGTTGGCTTTGATACCGCAGGAGTCAATCAGATAAGAGTGAATAAATTTCCAATCCGGGTTGGAGAACTTCTGTGTGTCTTTGTTCAGAATGATTTTGGCTAAATACTGACCCAGAATAGGAGCGTTACCGGCACCACCAGCATGGACTTCAGACAAGTCCATGATTTTCATTTTGTTATAGTCCTGCAGGAAATTGGACTTTTCACCTTTGTGAGAAAAACGAATACGACCTTCAATATCTTTGTCTAAATCGCCCAACATCACCAAAGGTTCAATCAGAAACACAGGCTTGACCTGATGCGATTTATCCAGATTAAGGCCTTTTTTAATCCAGCGCACAGGGCGGTATTCGGTCTCTTTCTGCTGACGCTCTTCAATATTAAATTCATTCATATAGAAGCTGCGTGCGTTGTACACCAGAGAGGCCACGTCCAGCGCTATATTAGAACCACAGCGGCCTAAACCTATTAAACAGACCGAAGGAAACTGTTGCTGACGTCTGTTGGCATCTTCTTCATCTGAAGCCGGAATAGGGAAAACACTATTTCGCAAAGCATCCAGATTGGACAAAATCCGGCTCAGGTCGCGTTCAGTGAAATACATATAGCGGCCCGAACCAAAATTCAGGTCAGCTTCAGTTTCAGTAGCAGAGAATGGACGCACTGTTACACTGACATCGTCTTTACTGGCGCTGCTTTTTATCACTTTTGTACTCATGGATGACCTTCCGGGCTATTTTTATTGTTCTGAGCTGCTATCTATTCGTGTCATAAACATAGACTTAGCTGTCTATTATTACAATTGGCATGAAGAACAGTACAGCAAAATCATCGCAGAGAATTGAACTTTTTGATAATCAGAAAAATAAAACTGAAAAATTCCGCAGTTAAATGCAAATAAATGGGATCAGAAGCTGTCGATTTTAGTTTTTTGCTTCTGATCCCATCTCCCCCTGACTGTTACATATTCGGATAGTTCGGACCACCTGCACCTTCTGGTGTCACCCAGGTGATGTTTTGGCGTGGGTCTTTGATATCACAGGTTTTGCAATGAATACAGTTTTGCGCATTGATCTGCAGTCGCGGCTGGTTATTATCATCGACAATTTCATAGACGCCGGCAGGGCAATAACGCTGTGCAGGCTCGTCGTACAAAGCCAGGTTCACGGCCACAGGAATACTGGCATCAGCCAGTTTCAGATGGCAGGGTTGGTCCTCTTCATGATTGGTGTTAGACAAATACACTGAAGACAGGCGGTCAAAGCTAAGCACATTGTCTGGCTTGGCATACTGAATTTTTGCTGCTTCGGCCGCAGGTCTTAAGGCCAGATGATCAAGAGTGTCATCTTTCAACGTGAAGGGCAGTTTGCCGGCGAAGATATTCTGATCCAGCGTGTTAAAAGCGCCGCCCCAGAACGAGCCAAACTTATGCATCGCCGGGCCAAAGTTACGGCTTCTGAATAATTCATCGAATAGCCAGCTTTGCTCAAAATGCTCTGCAAATTCGGTGAGGTCAGCTCCAGATTTCTCTTGCTGTAAAGCAGCAAAAATAGTTTCAGCCGCCAGCATGCCGGATTTCATGGCAGTGTGATTGCCTTTGATTTTGGCAAAGTTCAGCGTCCCTGCGTCACAACCCACCAATACACCACCTGGGAAGGTCATTTTCGGCAGGCTATTCAGGCCACCTTTAGCAATAGCGCGCGCACCATAAGAGACGCGTTTGCCGCCTTGCAGATACTGTTTAATCACAGGGTGTTGTTTGTAACGCTGAAATTCTTCAAAAGGACTCAAATGCGGGTTGCTGTAGTTCAGGTCTACGATTAAGCCGACCACGATCTGCTGCCCTTCAGCATGGTACAAATAGCCACCACCACTGGTATCGTCTTGTAATGGCCAGCCTGCGCTGTGGACCACTAAACCTTGTTGGTGCTGCTCTGCTGGCACATCCCAGATTTCTTTAAAACCTAAAGCGTAATGCTGAGGGGAGCGGTCTTTATCTAACTCAAAACGGGCAATCAGTTGTTTGCCTAAATGGCCACGGCAGCCCTCGGCAAAAACAGTGTACTTTCCACGCAGCTCCATGGCTGGGACATAGCTGTCTTTCTGACTGCCATCGTGGGCCAGGCCCATTTCACCTGTAATGACACCTTTAACCACATCATCTTCTATCAGTAATTCTGCTGCGGTAAAACCAGGGAATATCTCAACACCCAGCTGTTCAGCCTGTGTGGCTAACCAGCGGCATAAGTTGCCGATAGAGACAATGTAATTGCCTTCGTTGTGCATGGTTTTTGGCACCAGAAAATTAGGCAATTTTTGAGCGGTAGTCTCATTTTTTAACAGGTAGATATGGTCTTGCGTCACCGAAGCGGTCACGGGAGCCTGCATTTTTTGCCAGTCAGGGAATAATTCATTTAAAGCGCGAGGTTCAAATACAGCGCCGGATAAAATATGGGCGCCGACCTCAGAACCTTTTTCGACGACACACAAGCTGATGTCAGTGCCAGCAGTTTTGGCTTGCTGAGCCAGACGGATAGCGGTCGACAAACCCGCAGGGCCAGCACCAACGATCACTACATCAAATTCCATCGACTCACGTTCAACCACAACAACCTCAACTTATCCATCTTTTTTGTCTGGCGTTTTGCCTTGTTCTGCTGATGGATGCTTATCTTGACATAAAATTTAGAACTTCTGCTCTACGCTAGGGTATTTCAGGTTGACGTTAACGTCAACAGTAAGTAGATTGATTGCCTGGAAAGAATCAGCTTTACCTTAACGTCAACTTAGTGCTGAGTATAGCGGCCGAATGGGGTTTTTATGAAGATTTTAGTACCGGTCAAACGGGTCATAGATTACAACGTCAAAGTACGGGTAAAAGCCGATCAAAGCGGTGTGGATTTAGCCAACGTAAAAATGGCATTGAATCCGTTTTGTGAAATCGCCGTGGAAGAAGCGGTGCGTTTAAAAGAAGCGGGCATTGCAACAGAAGTGGTTGTGGTGTCTATAGGTCCTGCCGCCGTGCAAGAGCAACTGCGTACAGCTTTGGCTTTAGGAGCAGATCGTGCTTTGCAGATCGATACCGAGTTGAGTTTAGATTCGCTGCAAGTGGCGAAGTTATTAAGCAAAGTCGTGGCTGACGAGCAGCCGCAACTGGTGATCTTAGGTAAACAAGCCATAGACTCAGATAACAACCAGACAGGCCAGATGCTGGCTGCATTAACTGGTATGGGTCAGGGCACATTCGCCTCCAAAGTTGTAGTAGCCGATGGCAAAGTACAAGTCACCCGTGAAATCGACGGTGGTTTACAGCAAGTGGAGTTGACTCTGCCAGCCGTAGTATCGACCGATCTGCGTTTAAACGAGCCGCGTTATGCGTCACTGCCTAACATTATGAAAGCAAAGAAAAAACCTTTGGATGTAAAAGCGGCAGACAGTTACGGCGTGAATTTAAGTTCTAACGTTGCCACGCTGAAAGTCACAGCCCCTGCGTCCCGACAGGCTGGTGTGATCGTAAGTTCAGTAGATGAGTTAGTTGCCAAATTAAAACAAGAAGCGAAGGTGATCTGATGAGCATTTTAGTTATTGCAGAACACAACAATCAGAGTCTGAAGGCAGATACCTTTAAAGCAGTCAAAGCTGCCAGTCAGATTGGCGGCGACATTCATCTGTTGGTTGCTGGTTTTAATTCAGCTGCCGTAGCAGCTGAAGCAGCGACGTTAGCAGGCGTAAGCAAAGTACTGCACGCTGACGCTGCGGTGTATCAACACCAACTGGCTGAAAATATCAGTTTGCTGGTGACCGAATTGGCGAAGAGTTATCAGCATATAGTGGCGAGCGCAACGACCAACGGTAAAAACTTTTTACCCCGAGTTGCTGCTTTATTAGATGTGGCACAGATTTCCGATGTGATCGCTGTTGAAAGCGCTGATACCTTTGTACGTCCTGTGTACGCTGGTAACGCGATAGCGACGGTAAAAAGCAGCGACACTATTAAAGTGCTGACCGTGCGCTCTGCAGCTTTTGATGCTGTAGATACAGGCAACAACGCGGCTATTGAAAGTATCAGCCTTGCGAAAGATGCTGGCGTATCCAGTTTTGTCAGTGAAGAGCTGACCAAGTCAGAACGTCCTGAACTGACCGCTGCTAAAGTGATCATTTCTGGTGGTCGTGGTATGCAAAATGGCGAAAACTTTGCGCTGTTAAATGGCATAGCCGACAAACTGAACGCTGCTATTGGAGCATCCCGTGCTGCGGTTGACGCTGGTTTTGTGCCAAACGATATGCAGGTTGGTCAGACAGGAAAAATTGTTGCGCCGGATCTGTATATTGCAGTAGGTATCTCAGGTGCTATCCAGCATTTGGCCGGTATGAAAGACTCTAAAGTGATAGTCGCTATCAACAAAGACCCAGAAGCTCCTATTTTCCAGGTAGCGGATTACGGTCTGGTGGGTGATTTGTTTACTATTCTGCCTGAGCTGGAAGCGAAGATTTAGTTTTCACCTTCATTTGTTCTTAGTAAAGAGAGTTTTCTTTCGCTCTCTTTACTCAAGTTAATAAATTGCTTACAAATTTCTGCTGTATCTCTCTTGTTCGCTTGGCATTCGATCTCTAAGATAGGCTCATCATGCGCTGTCGCAGGGCTTTTCGTCGTTTTGGCGAGCAAGCTGTTCAGGAGATAAAAAATGAAAAAAACGTTAACTCTTAGTTTGCTTGTCATGGCATTAACAGGTTGCGCTACTGTACCTGCAGATAAAGACAACCTGTCCACCCAGTTAGATGGCCCACTAGCTCAACTGCAGCTGGACACCCGCCAATTACAAATGCGGCTGGAGCGCCTGACCGAAAACAAAGAATGCCAACAAGATAACCAGTGCAAAGTCATTGGTGTAGGAGCCCGGCCTTGTGGTGGACCGGACCAGTATCTGATTTATTCGACACTGCACACAGATGAAAAAATGTTAAGCTACACCAGTGAACGTTACCAGAAGCTAAAAAAGCAGCAAAATGAGAAGCTTGGCTTAATGTCGACTTGCCAGATGCTGATGCCCCCAGTCAGCGCTTGTATTGAAAATAAATGCGCTATAGGTAACGCCAACCGCTAATTAATCTGATACCGAGAGGACCATGACCCCACAAGCTTCGTTTATTTTATTGTTGTGTTGTGCTGTGGGGATGCTTTGCTGTGCAGGCGGCCTGTGGTATTGGTACAGAGAATCACAGAAAAAGCAGCAAGAACTGCTGTTACTGCAAAGCACAAACCAACTACAAGCTCAACAAAATCAGCATGATAAGCTTTTATTGGAGCAGGTTCAGCAACAGCTGCAACAGGCGCAGGACGACTTTAAAGACTTAAGTTACCAGCAGCAAAAATACGCCGCTGAACTGGCGCGCAGCCAAAGTCAGTATCAGCAGGTATCTGAACTTTGGACTGAGCTTAAGCAGCAGTATCAAAGCCAGCAGCAGGACTATATGCAGCTGCAGCGCGAGCACAGCGCCTTGCAAATCAGTTTAAAAGAAAAGCAGCAGCATTTCGCCGAGCAACAGGCCTTGTTGCAACAAAACAAGCAGCAACTCAGCCTTGAGTTTCAACAGCTGGCACAGCAAATTTTTGAAGAAAAATCGAGCCGTTTTCAGGCCTCGAACCAAGAGGCATTAAACAGCCTGCTTAATCCATTCCGTTTGCAGTTAGATGCCTTTAAAAGCAAAGTGGAAGATATTCATCTCAAAGACAGTCAGCAGCAGGCGCTACTCAATCACGAGCTACAGCATTTAAAACTGCTGAACCAGCAAATCACCGAAGAAGCGCATCAACTGGCTGTGGCACTCAAAGGCCAGAAAAAAACTCAGGGCAACTGGGGCGAACTGGTTTTAGAGAATGTACTGGAGCGTTCAGGCTTGCGATCAGGCCAGGATTACCAGCGCGAGTTTTCAGTTACCCAGGAAGATGGTAATAAACTGCGGCCGGATTTAGTGGTGTTTTTACCCCAGGGCAAACATTTAATTATTGATGCCAAAGTGTCGTTAAACGCCTACAGTCGTTATATCAATTCAGAGGATGATACTGAGCGTAAATTAGCGCTGCAGGAACATGTCGCTTCAATGGCGGCCCGTATTAAAGAACTGTCTGACCGCAATTACCATAAATTACCTGGCCTGAATTCACCCGACCTGGTATTTATGTTTGTGCCTATAGAGTCGGCTTTTGTTGAAGCCTTAAAAGCCGATGAAAGCTTATTTCAGCAAGCACTGAATCAAAATGTGTTGGTAGCGACGCCGACCACTTTACTCACCAGCCTGAATATAGTGCGACAGTTATGGCGCTACGAAGAGCAGCATAAGCACACGGCAGAGCTGGCCAAACGTGCTGATGCGGTGTTTAACAAACTTCGCACTTTCCTGACCACCTTTTTGAGAGTGAAAGAGAGCTTAAACAAAGCACAGGAAGCCTATGAAACCGCAGAAAGTCAGCTGTATAAGGGCAGGGCGAACCTGGTGAAACAGGTCAATGAATTTAAAGAGTTAACTCCGGCAATACATGCTGAGCTTCCTGAGTATTTTGTTGAAAAATCTCAGATTGAGTTTGATTCAGAAGCTTTGCCAGAGACAAAAAGCACGTCGGTGCCATAAAGCACTAGGGAGCGCTGCGCTGTCAGGTTTATAATAGCGGCCTTTTTTGATTGCAGAGAATTTCAGTGAGTACTTCAGATTTCAGCGCCTTTATGCAACTTCTTCAGCAAAAGCTTGAACACAACAGCTGGCAAAAGCTGCTGCTCAGCAGTTATCAGGGCGAGGATGCAAGCCTGGTGCGAATTGAAGTACGGCCTGTGATATTAAAAGAAGTGGCGCATTTAAGTTTTTTATACCGGCATAAAACCCGGGATATCACCAAAAACTTTGTAGTGAGTGAAGGGCTTACGCTTATTCAAAAGCTTCTGGGCGCTGAGTTTAAAGCCGCTCATTTCACGGCTTTGGATAGCGAAACACAATTGAGCATCAGCAAAAAAGGCAAGGTGCTTAGCAGTACCAAAGCCATCAAACAAGCTACTACAAGTACAACAGCGGGCGCTGCGGCCTTAACTCATGATAAAGAAAAGCAGCGCTTTCTGACGCTGGACCGGCCTTTTTTGCAGCAGCTTGGAGTCACTGATGCCCAGCATAAGCTGGTGCCGGCCATGTCGCGCAAATGGAAGCAAATCAATAAGTTTGTTGAAGTATTCGACCGGGCTTTAAGCCAAACCGGCTTAAAACAAAAACCAGCAGTGCATATCGCCGACTTCGGCTCAGGCAAAGCTTATCTGACTTTTGCGGTGCATGATTACTTAACCCACCAGTTAGGGCTTAATGCCAAAGTGACAGGGGTGGAGCTGCGCCAGGAGCTGGTGGATTTATGCAATGGCGTGGCCTGTGACCTGAACTTAAAAGGCATTGGCTTTGAGCAGGGCGATGTAAAGCATTTTCAGGCCAAAGGCATAGATGTGATGATAGCGCTGCACGCCTGTGACATCGCTACGGATTACGCCATTCATATGGGCATTCGCACCGGCGCTTCGATGATTATGTGTTCGCCTTGTTGTCATAAACAGCTACGGCCGCAACTGATCAGCCCGCCACTACTGCAACCTATGCTCAAACACGGTATTCATGCCGGTGAACAAGCCGAAATGCTGACCGATAGCTTGCGTGCCTTGTTGTTGGAGGCTTATGGTTATGAAACCCAAGTGTTTGAATTTATATCCTTGGAACACACCAGCAAAAACAAGATGATCCTGGCGGTCAAAAGCCAAAAGCCAAAAAACCGCGAACAGATTTTGGCCCAGGTGCAACAAATCAAAGAGTTTTACGGTATACAGCAGCATTGCTTGGAAGAGTTATTGTTGCAGTCGGAGTGATGTAGACTCGCGCGCCTGTCTCAAAACGGCGCGGTCAACTACAACGCAGACTCGCCGTAGATACATCCATGTAGGCTCCTGTTCGCCTCCGGGGTTTTGCAGAGCAAAACCCGTTCAGTCGGCAGCAAGTCAGATTGCTGACTTGCTGAAATCCCGCCTTCACCCATGCCTCACAGGGGCCGCTAACGTAGTTGCCCGTCCGTTCTCTAAGTTCTTTTACATCGTCACTTTGTTCCAAGAGCTTAAATTCGGAGTTGTGCTAAATGCCTATTTCTAACTCCCTTTACTAGCTCAAATCACTGAATAAATTCCCAAGTATCCATCTTGAGTAAACTCAAGAACAACCTGCATAAACTTTGTCAGATTCAACTTTACTCATTTCCGAAAAACCTGTTGAAATAGAGGTTCATCAGAGTTAGTTTGATATGAGTAAAGATCATGGAAGAAGGCGGAAAAATGTTCGACTTGCCGGCAGAGGGCCCTCTATTAAAAAGTTATATTTTTTGAGAGATCGAGCATGGAAGACATTGATCGATACATAATTGAAGCAATAAGAGTAAGAAGATCAGTAGTTTTGTATTCAGAACTCTTCGAGCATAAATCATCAGTCTCCGTGCTATCTTGTAAAGCTGGCATGGCCTTTTCAATAATCCAACGTTCAATGCATGACGAGATTATTATTTCGCTATCAAGGTTGTTCGACACTGATTACTATGAATACAAAAATCAAAAGTTCGAGTACTTGTCACAAAGAAACATCGTTCAAAAATATCAGGGCGCTTTAACTGATAAGGCAAAGATGCATCAAGGTCAAACCGCTAGTCTAAAACAAGAAATCAATATTCAAGATTACCGAAACCTGAAGGTTGCTCACAACGATAAGCCTACTTTGGTATCAAGTGATGGTTCAGTAAAACATGGCATTTCATCAAGCAAAGTACTTGATCTGTTAGATCACTCTGTACAGTTAATGTTATGTTTAAAATCGACTCTTTCTAATCAAGCAGAAGTGAGTGTCCCAGTAGACCTAAATAACAAATTTGTTGGTGTTGGCAGTGAGTTGGTCGCTAAACTTCGGCAAATATAATAAGGCCAGCCAGCATCGCTTCCTGTGGTCGCTGGACCACGTTTCTCTCGGCCGCTGCAGGCGGCGTTATGTGCGCAGTCAAGGTTGGTGAAGCATGATTCTTTCTCAGAAGACCCTTGAAAGCCTAAGGGACATGATCAACGAGAAGACCGAGTATCGATCTGGGCCGCAGCTCGTTCAATTTTTCAATCAGCTTGGATATAAAGACAAATACGGGCAGGGGTTCCCGCCGCGCTGGATGTTCACAGATCAAAAGCTTCGAGATATCAACGGAACGCCACAAATTGATGAGTGCATTAAGAGAGTTTTTGCGCCCGTCAACTTCATTGGCCGAGTTCCTGAGCTTGATGTACATCTGCAAGAGTTCAACAAATACCTTGCCTTTGATAAGTGGCGCCTAGTTAGAATCGGAGCTGAACTCACGTTTAAGCGCCTCGAAAAAGTGGAAATCGATGAGAGTCCGGCCAGCTCGGCTGACCTTGAGAATAGCTTTTTAACTCGGGAATTCTCCAATGTATCCGTGCAGGGCCTAGGTTTGGAAGGTCCTGTTGTCGCAGTGCTTGAGCAAAGGGTCAAAGAAATCGAGAAGTGCTTCTCGGTATCCTCTCCACTGGCTGTCATTCTGCTTGCTGGTAGCACGTTGGAGGGAATTCTCCTCGGTCTGGCCACCCAACATCCCAGGCACTTCAATACGGCACGTCCATCGCCTAAGGATGGCAATGGTAAGGTGCGTCAGTTTCAGGATTGGAGCCTTAGCAACTTCATCGATGTTGCAAGAGAACTGTCGATCATTCAGCACGATACACATAAGTTTTCCCATTCGCTACGTGACTTCAGGAACTACATTCATCCGTTTGAGCAAATGGCATCCGGGTTCGCCCCAAGAGAAAACACGGCCAAGATCTGCCTTCAAGTATTAAAGTCTGCCATACATGATCTGCACGAAAACATTGGTGTGTTGCGCACATAACAATTAGCTGCAGGCGCGACTGCCCTCGGCCTGAGCTCAAACATTAATGTCTACAGTTCGCTCTTTGAAGTCAGAGTGTATTTAAAAGGGCGGGGCTTATAACCGGTCAAACTCTAAATTTCAGACACAAAAAAACCGACTATTGAGTCGGCTTTAAAGTTGGTTGCGGGAGCCGGATTTGAACCGACGACCTTCGGGTTATGAGCCCGACGAGCTACCAGGCTGCTCCATCCCGCGTCCGTGTTTGCGGGGCGCATAGTAGAGCTTTTGCCATAGCAGCGCAAGGCTTAATATCAGTAAATTCCAAAGAAGTGAACTGACTGCACAATTATTAAACGCATAGGTCTTTAAGTAGACGTTCGTTACTGTCTCTGAAGTAGTAGCCTCGCAAATCTTTGTTTTCGTGTTGAAAAACATCCCAATGCTTTCGAAAGCGCTTCTGTTATAATGTGCGCCATTTTATTGCAGGGCAGATCATATGTTGGAATTCTGGGCCTTAACATCCAAAGGTGTTGAAGAGCTGTTGGCGGATGAAATCCGCCGTTATCAAGGCGAAATTATTAAATTAGGCATGGGCGTGGTGCGCTTTAAGGCTGAACTTAAAGATGCATACCAGCTGTGCTTATGGTCGCGTTTAGCGACCCGTATTCTGCGCCTGGAACAATCCATCGAAATTGATGCCAATTCAGACCTGTACCAGGTGGCCATGCGCATTAACTGGCCTTCGTTAATGCGCATGGAACAAAGTTTTGCGGTCGAGTGTGTCGGTAAGCACCCAACAATAGATAACACCCAGTTTGGTGGTATGCGGGTCAAAGATGCCATAGTGGATCAGTTCCGCGAGCGTTACGACGCCCGTCCTAATGTCGATCGTATCGACCCGGATGTGCGTTTTCAGGTGCGTTTAGAACGCCAGTATTTCCACTTCTTCCAGGATTTCTCTGGTCCGTCTTTGCATCAGCGTGGTTATCGTAAAGAGCAGGGCGAAGCGCCATTAAAAGAACATTTGGCCGCCGCTTTGTTAATTCGTTCGGGTTGGAAGGCGGATCAGCCTTTGTATGACCCGTTTTGTGGTAGCGGTACCTTATTAATAGAAGCTGTGCTGATGGCACGGCAGTTGGCGCCTGGTTTAAAGCGTGAAAAGTTTGCCTTTGAAAGCTGGGGTGATCACCAGCCTGAACTGTGGCAACAACTGCGTGCTGAAGCTTTAGGCTCTCGCAAAGCCATAGCCGAAGGCGTTACTTTTGTCGGTAGCGATACTGACGAGCGTACCTTACAAAAAGCCCGTCAAAACGCGGCCCGTGCTGGTGTAGCTGATTTTATTGAATTTATTACCCAGGATGCGACACACATTCAGTCGGCGGTGTGCGAAGGTAAAGGCGTCATTATTACTAACCCGCCATATGGTGAGCGGTTAGGCGACTTACCACAACTTATTCCTGTGTATGCAGAATTCTCCTTAGGCCTGAAAAAACACTATCAGGGCTGGCGTTTAGCCATTATTACTTCAAGCCCGGATTTATTGCGGGCGCTGAAGCTCTCCAAGGCCAAAAGCTATAAGTTCAGTAACGGTCCGCTGGACTGTGAATTTACTATGTTTGATTTGACTGAACAGCAAGTACAGGTCAATGCCAACAGTCAAAGCGCAGCTTTGTTTTATGCTGAAAGTGAATCTTTTGGCAATCGCCTGAAGAAAAACGTCAAGCAGCTGGAAAAGTGGGCGAAACGCGAAAACATAAGTTGTTACCGGATGTACGACGCGGATATTCCGGAATACAACGTGGCTGTTGATTGGTACGACGGCGAAGTGGTGATCCACGAATACGCTGCTCCTGCCAATGTTGATGAACAAATAGCACAAAAGCGTTTATTTGATGTGGTGAACTTAGTACCTAAAGTACTGGGCATCACCAGCGATAAGCTGGTACTGAAAGTTCGCGAAAAACAAAAAGGCAAAGAGCAGTATCAGGCGCTGGCCAAAGCAGGCCAGTACAAAGAAGTCACTGAATATGGCGCCAAGTTTTTAGTCAACCTGCGTGATTATTTAGATACGGGCTTGTTTTTAGACCACCGCGTCACTCGCCTGGCGATTCAGCAGCAAGCCAAAGGCAAAAAAGTACTGAATTTATTTGCCTACACAGGCACTGCTTCTGTGCATGCGGCTTTAGGTGGCGCTTTGTCTGTCACTACTGTGGATATGTCCAATACCTATCTGGACTGGGCAAAACGTAACTTCCTGATCAATGGACTGGATGGCAAAGCTTATCAGTTTGTACAGGATAACTGTCTGGATTGGCTAAAAGGCTGTAAAAACCAGTTTGATTTAATCTTTGTCGACCCGCCAACGTTCTCGAACTCAAAACGAATGGAAGATACCTGGGACGTGCAACGGGATCATGTCAAGTTGCTGACCATGGTTGGGCGTTGTTTAGCACCGAATGGCAAAGTGATTTTCTCCAACAATAAAAGACGCTTTAAAATCGACAAGGCCGCGCTGGAAGAAGCGGGTTGGAGTATCAAAGACATCTCAGCTCAGAGCTTACCGGAAGATTTTAAACGTAATCCCAATATCCATGTGTGCTTTGAGTTATTTAAACGAGTAGACGAATGAAATTAAGCTTATACAGCACCTGGGGTTGTCATTTATGTGAACAAGCCGAGCAGCTTTTGCTGCAGGCAGGTTTAGCAGGTGCTGTAGAAATTATCGATATAGTGGACGAATCAGCGGCTTTTGAACGCTATCGTGTGCATATTCCGGTGTTAAAAGTGAATGAACAGGAATTGTTCTGGCCCTTTGACCTTGAACAGATACAACAACTGCTGCGTCAGCAGTCGTCAGGATTATAAAAGTGGAATTATTACGTTTTCAGCAAGCCAGTCTGGCTTTTGGTACCCATCCGATTTTAGATAAAGTGGATTTCAGTTTATTTGCCGGCGAGCGTGTCTGTTTAGTGGGTCGTAACGGTGCGGGTAAATCGTCCTTCTTAAAAATTCTGACCGGTCATCAAAATCTGGATGACGGCCAGGTGGTGCGACAGAATAATTTAGTGGTAAGCCGTTTAGAACAAGACCCACCAGCCCGGGTGGATATTAAAGTAGCGGATTTTATTCGTGAAGGCGCAGGCGATTTAGCAGAAAAATTGCAGCGGTTTTATCATCTGGCTGACCATTTCTCTGACGCGACCGAGGCAGAGCAACGCGAATTTGGCACGTTACAGGCGGAGCTTGATACCCGTCAGGGCTGGCAGTTAGAAAGCCGGATTGAAGAGCTGTGTTTGCAGTTTGAAATGGATCCGAATACCACCCTCGCTTCATTATCGGGCGGTTGGTTGCGTAAAGCCGCTTTGGCCAAAGCTTTAGTGTCGCAACCTAATGTGCTGCTGTTGGACGAACCGACCAACCACCTGGATGTTGCAGCGATTCAATGGTTGGAACAGTTCTTTATGAACTTCAAAGGCGCCATTATTTTTATCTCGCACGACAGGGCTTTTATTCGTGCTTTGGCCAGCCGTATTATCGATTTGGACCGGGGTGAACTCACCTCACATCCTGGTAATTACGCCGAGTATCTGGAACGGAAGCAAAAGATGCTGGAAACTGAGCAGCAGCACAATGCGTTGTTTGATAAAAAGCTGGCGGAAGAAGAAGTTTGGATCCGCCAGGGCATTAAAGCCCGTCGTACCCGTAACGAAGGCCGGGTTCGCGCTTTAAAAGCATTACGTAATGAACGTGCTGCGCGTGTCGAGCAAATGGGCAAAGTTGAATTTGCCATAGAGCAATCGCAAAAATCCGGCAAGCTGGTATTTGAAACCAAAGACGTGAATGTCAGCTTCAAAGGTGAGACTGTTCTAAAAGATCTGAATATTCTGGTGATGCGGGGCGATCGTATCGCCTTGGTTGGACCAAACGGTGTAGGTAAATCCACCTTAATCAAAACCTTACTGGGCGAATACAAAGCCGACAGTGGTGAGATTAAACGGGGTACTAATCTTGAAGTGGCGTATTTTGACCAGCACCGTATTCAGCTGGATTTAGATGCCACAGTGCAGGACAACGTCGCAGATGGGAAACAAGAGATCACCCAAAACGGTCAGACTCGCCATGTATTAAGCTATCTGCAGGATTTCTTATTTGCACCAGCGCGCGCCAGAACGCCAGTAAGGGCTTTGTCCGGTGGCGAGAAAAACCGTTTACTACTGGCGCGACTATTCGCTAAACCCAGTAATTTATTGATCCTCGACGAACCAACTAACGATCTGGATGTGGAAACCTTAGAGCTGCTTGAAGATATTCTGCAGCAGTATCAGGGCACTGTGCTTCTGGTCAGCCACGACCGTGAATTTGTCAATAATACGGTGACAAGTTCGCTGTACTTTGCTGGTCAGGGTAAGGTTGTGGACATAGCCGGTGACTACGAAGATGTGCTGGCCTACCAAAAACGGCAGCAAAACCATGTCAAAGCTGTTGAAACAGTGCAAAAAAGTGTAAAACCTGTCGAAGAAAAGCCAGTTGAGCTTTCATCCGGCAGCAGTAAGAAGTTATCATACAAAGAGAAACGAGAACTGGAACTATTGCCCGCTTTAATCGAGACGCTTGATACCGAATTAAGTGCCTTGCAGCAGCAAGTGAATGATCCACAATTTTTCCGGCAAAGTGCCGAGTACACCCAAAAAGCGTTGAACCAATTGCATGAGACCGAGTCGAAGCTCGCGCACGCTTATGAGCGTTGGGAACAATTAGAAGCATTAAATCAGCAGTAACAGGGGACCTGAATGAGATTATCACCCGTAGTATTAGCCTTATTACCCGGCCTGGCAGCCAGTTCAGCCTATGCCGCTGTTTATCAGGTCCAGGAGTTGCCGGAAGTCAGCACTACACGCTCTCAGTATGGCGCAGCTATTAATGATAATGGTGATGTAGTAGGTAGTGGTAGTTTGATCTACAACTTCCCGGTTGATGTTAGTCGATTAAATTTTGAAGACGCTGATTTAACAGCCAGATTGTCGGCGGAAGCCATTGAACAAATTAAACTGGGCAATGTGACTGCGGCTTCACTGGCACAATTGTTGAGTTATTTAGAAAGCAAAAGCACGAATTTTAGTGTTCAACGATACAGTGACGTGATGGCACTGAACTTATCAACGGGCGCGCAAGTTAAGATCAGAGAGCAGTCCGCTGTTCCAACTAATAAAGAATATCTCTACGATATCAATAGCAGTGGCAATGCCATTGCTTTAGCTACAACAACCTTTACTTTACAAAGCTTTACTCCTGAGGCCACTGAAACGACTCCTTCGCCTGAGACGGTGGAATTATGGTTGCCTGAGCCAGGCTACATGAAATCATATGTTGTCAATGGCAACAGCGTCACGCCGTTACCTATCCCCTTTGAAGAGTTAGGCGGCGGTTTTTCCTTTGCGTCTAAAATTAGCGAATCGAATTATATCGCTGGCTCAGGCAGTGTCTCTATGCCAACTGCGACGCAAGAAGCAGTGAATACCACATGTACAGGTAAAACATCCCCTTTAAGCCTTTGTTACTATAATCTTGCAACCACCAGTTATGTTGAAAGAGCACTGGTGTGGAAAATGAACGACACAGGTCAGATTTCCGCTCCGGTTCAATATGGCTTTTTAGGCCCGGCTATAGCAGAGACCTCTGATTTAACGTACGTCAGTCGTGCTTTATCAGTAAATGATGACGCTGTTGCTGTTGGCTATTCCACCTATGTGAGTGAAGAGCGTCAAATTAGAACCAGTCATGCGACAGTATTTGCCGAAGGTGAGGTTTCAGCCATTGTTGATCCGATCGAGTGGGACTCAAGCTCAGCAAACGATATCAATAATGAAAACATCATAGTCGGCAATGCGAATACAAGAATGAACGGTATAGCGCGTAACCGGATGTTTATTTTTGATTACAATACCAAAACAGTCACATACCCTAATGGCTTTTTCAGTACTTCAGGCACTATTCCTTCAGCTATTAATGAAAACAATCTGATTGTAGGCGCAGCTGAGGTGATCCCAGACGACAGTACGACACGTCGCCAGGTTGCATTTTTATACAATCTGGAAGATCAGACTATGACTGACTTAAATACTTTATTGCCTTGTGGTGTGAATTTTAATTTGGTTGAAGCAAAAGATATCAACAACAACAATGAGATCCTAGCCAATGCTGTTTTCTCGGTTGAGCAAAGAGATGCAAAAGGCGAAGTAGTGAAGGATAGTGCAGGTAATCCGGTACTTGAAAACGTCGTTCGTCCGGTGAAATTAACACCTGTCCCTAACGGTACTATTGAAAACTGTAACGCACCAGAAGATGTGACTTATGAGCGTAAAGGCGGCACTTCAGGTTGGCTAACTTTACTACTGTTACCTTTAGTGATGTTAAGAAGACGGGTAAAGTAAAGCTAGATCCGGTTTAAAGAACCTGCTTCGGCAGGTTTTTTTTCGCTCCGCCAGTAGGCTTTTATCGTGTCAGCATCGACACCCTTGAGCGTAAAGATGCCTAAGCACGAGCAATACTGTAGAAAAATTCAAAAATTTTAAATTATTTTGTCATCAAATCTTAAATAAGTTCAGGTTCTTACTTAATGTCAATAGGGTGGGGTTAAGTTTAATTGTGGAACCTTTTGAGCATCTCGACTATCTATTAAAGTGCAACGCAAGTTGCTTGTTATTTACCAGATCGAGGAAGATTGCCTTATGAAAAGACAGAAAAGAGATCGTTTAGAACGTGCTCATGCTCAAGGTTATCGCGCCGCTGTCACAGGTCGCTCAAAAGAGATTTGTCCTTATCAGAATTTAGACACCAGATCGCAATGGCTCGGAGGGTACCGGGAAGCGATGGAAGACAAAGGGACTGGCCTGTTTGCCAGAGGTCAATAATTTACGAATTCAGATAACAAGGCCCCTATATTAGGGGCCTTGTGCGTTTTAGGGGCTTAACAACTTCATTTATATCTTTATACCCAAAGTAATTGGAGTTGCAGAGAGGCGACAAGAGCGTGAGACCCCGGGAGCATAGTTTCCCTATGTGTCTATGGATTGAGGCGGATGCTCGCCAGAAGGCAAAGTTCATCCGCTAAAACATATGACCGGGGCGAGAGCTCGTAGTCAACAAAGCTGCGGCTTCAAGTACGAAGGGTATATTAGAAGCGGGCTTTGAGACCTAAGGTAAAAGAACGGCCTGGCAGAGGTGCATCTTCTTTAATAAAGGAGCTGTGTACGAATCCAAGTTCATCTGTCAGATTATTGGCTTTGGCAAAAGCTGTCAGGTCCAGATCATTCAGATTAAAGTAATAGCTAAAACCTAAATCAAGGATCTGGTAAGAACCTGTAGCGCTTTCGCCAGCTGCAACCCGATTTTGTTTCATATAATGAGTCCAATCAATAGTGGCAGACCAATCCTGTGCTGAGTAGCTGTAGCCAGCGCCCGCTTTAACAGGCGGGATTCGTGGCAAATCACCACCGTTATCCAGTTTAGCCCGCACTGAGTCGATAAAGAACTCCAATTCCTGCTCAGCAGTCAGCTGATAAGCCATCGCGAATTCGGCGCCATATAAAGTGGCATCCTGTTGTTGGTAATGGAAAATGGAGAATTCTTCACCGTCGTGCTCATGATCATGTTCTTCTTCATGACCTTCTTCCTCGTGAGCCTCCAGATCGGCCATGGTTAAGCCAGAATCCCGCATGTATAAATAGTTATGCACTTTGTTGTAAAACAGGTTGTAGGTGAAGGTAAAGTCCCCTTCAAACTTGCGCAAAGTCAGGTCGATATTATTCGCAACTTCTTTTTTGAAGTCAGTTTCAGATTTGCTGATCTCGCCATCGGCATCGAGTGCATAAGCCAAACCCAGCTCATAGGTTTGAGTCGCAATATGTGCACCGTTGGAATAGAGCTCAGCAGCACTTGGTGCACGTTCAGAGCGGCTCACTGACAGTGCCCAGTTGTAACCTGGTTGGAAGTTCCAGACCAGACCTGCCGAGACACTGGCTGCAGTAAAATCATTTTTGACGTTTTCAGACGAATGCTCTTCCGCTGCGTCTTCGTCATGGTGATGCTCAAATTCAATACCTGAGGCTTTGTAGTCGACCTGTTCAATACGGGCGCCTAACTGCGCCGTGAAATCACCGAAACTACGTTCTTCTAATACAAATAAAGCATGGGAGTCGGTTTTTGTATCAGGGGTAAAAGCTTCTTCACCTATGGCCTTGTAATCACTTTGCTGCAGGTGGTAACCCACAACCCCATGCCAGCCAGCGAAGGTTTCATGCTCAGCAGTGAAACGACTTTCAAAGCTGTCATTTTTGAAGGTAGTACCAATAGCGCCACCTTCAATTTCATGATGCTGATAGCGGGTCAAAGCACTGTTAAAAGATAAAGTTTCAATGCCAGCAAATGGTTTATAGAGCTCACCTGCTAAGCCGTATCTATCTTGTTTTACGCGGGCAAAGACACCGTCTTCCTGATGGCTTTCTTCCTCTTCATGCTCATCTTCTTCGTGTTCTTCATGATGATGGTGATGACCAGGAATGCCGTATTCACTGTCAATATGACCTACGGAGAAACCTAACAAACCTTTGTCAGTGATCCAGCTTAATCCACCATTGACTGCCGAATTATCTAACCAGGAGTTCGCCAGTTGATTGGTGCTTTCTCCCTCATCATTGGTAAAGTCGGGCACATCGTAATTATTTGTTTTGCGCTTGAAACCATCAAAATGCCAGGCTATTTGTTCTTGTCCACCGTCGTGCGCCAAAGCCGCAGTCTTTTCATCTGCGCCAGAACTGTAGCGAGTTTCAATCTGAGTGCTGGCAGGGCGCAACTGACGCGGTAATCTGTTATCGACCACATTCACTACACCACCCACAGCGCCACTGCCGTATAACAAGGTAGAAGGACCACGCAAGACTTCAATCTGCTCAGTGGTAATGGCATCAGCTGTGATAGCGTGATCAGGACCGATACGTGACACGTCGGCTGAATCCAATCCATTATTCAAAATACGAACTCGTGGACCATCCAGGCCACGCAGAATAGGGCTGGCAGCCACAGGACCATAATAGTTACTGTGTACACCAGGCATAGACTTTAAGGTTTCGCCTATCGTCGGTTCAGTTTTACGGGTCAGTTCTTCACCGGATAACACAGAGACAGGGTTGGCCATTTCCAGGTCATAGTGATGCAAACCAGATGCTGCGACCACAATACGTTCCAGACCACCGGCTTCAAGTTGGATCTTAAGCTGGTCGCTTTTTGCGTCTGCGACTTTTACAAATTGATCACCATAGCCTTTGGCAGAGATATGCAGTTCTGCATCCGCAGGGGCCTGAATAGTAAAGCGGCCGTTTTTATCGGCATAAACGTATTGCTGACGGCCATGTACGTGCACACGAGCTTGCTCAATAGCTTTTCCGTCCTGATCCAAAATAAGGCCGTTAATACTGACACTTTGTGCCTGAACTTGAGTTGAAAAGACTGCAGCGACCAGCACAGCCAATGGAGAAAGTTGAAAAAGAGAAGGGCGCATCGAAAAACCTTTTACTGTTGGTTAGTGGGTGTGATGTTATAACATTTTTGCGGATTAACGATTATAGCGCAAGTACTTTTGTGATGAAGTAACATTTTTTCGAGATTTCACTTCGAAAGCCTCTAGCCTCATGTTTTAATTACAACTCATTTATCTACGAATTATCAAAAGGATAAGGCATGGAGTTTTGGCCTGAATTTATCTTAATCGCCTCGGTTCATTTGGTCGCTGTGGCAAGTCCAGGCCCGGATTTCGCGATCGTATTACGTTATGCAGTACGTTATGGCCGTAACGTTGCATTAGCGGCCAGTATGGGTATAGGCATGGCGATTTTTCTGCATGTCTGTTATTCGCTGCTCGGTGTTGGGTTGTTGATTAAAACTACGCCTTGGTTATTTACTTTGTTCAGCGTCCTGTCGGCGGCGTATCTGGCTTATATAGGCTGGCAGGCTATTCGTAGTGATGCACCTGTTTCCATTGCGACGGATGACAAAGCAGAAGCTATAGCAGAAAGTCCATCGATGCTTAAAGCCTTTACGTCAGGTTTTGTTACTAATGGCCTGAACCCCAAAGCGACCTTGTTCTTTTTATCGCTTTTTGCCGTCATTATTTCGCCTATGACACCAGTTTCGTACAAAGTGATCTACGGTGTTTATATGGCTGGCGCTACAGCTGTCTGGTTTGCTTTTTTATCTGTGATCCTAACCCGCGAAAAAGTAAGGTCTTTTTTACTACGCAAAGGCTATTGGTTTGATAGGTTAATGGGCGGCGTATTACTGGCACTGGCTATGCATCTGATCTATGGTGCAATTCAATCTCAGCTACACTAAACAGAGGTTGTTGCCGATACCAGCGAGGTGTCTGTATGCAAGTAGTCAGTAAGGTGATTCGGCTGGATCTGAATTATGCATCAGAGATGAGCCATCTGTACCAAAAACGAACCTGTTATATAGCACCCTATAAAACAGAGTTGGCGGAACATTTTGCCCGTCGTTTGCTGGCCTACCTGTCCTTTTTTGAGTTTTCCCCCCAACTGTCGAAAACAGAGGGCGCTGGCAAAACGCCTGATCTGTATGTCAGTGATGCAACCGACCATATCAAACTTTGGTGTAATGTTGATTTACTCAGCGAAAAGCATATGCAACGCGCCAGTCATCAGGCCGATCAGGTGGTGTTATTTCTGGATGAAACGGATCAGAAAAAAATTAAAAGCCAATACAAACAACATTTCAGCAATGTACAGTTCCATACCTTGTCTCATCAACAGTTACTGGATTTTTGCAGCATGCTTAAAGGTCATATGCAGTTAGATCTATGGCGAGAGGATGATAAGTTATTGATCACAGATGGAGAGCAAACTTTTGAGCTGGCACTTGCCGTGCCAGCAGAGCTGGAATTCAGGCATTAAGCCTGCTGAAACTTGTTATTTCATGTTCAGTAGCTATAATGCTCGCCCGTATTTTTGCCCCGGATTTACGGTCCGGCTTTGCAGAAGGTGAACTCAAAGATGTACGTTGTTGCTGCTTTATATAAATTCGTCGCTCTACCTGATTATGTCGCTTTACGCGATAAGCTCTATCAACACTTGGTTCTGAATAAAGTCAAAGGCACTTTGCTGTTGGCTGAAGAAGGCATTAATGGCACTATTTGTGGCCCACGCGAAGGTATAGACGCGATGCTGCAATGGTTTGCTGCAGACAGCCGTTTTGATGGCATGTCTTACAAAGAATCCTTTGCCGATGAGCAGGCGTTTTATCGCACTAAGGTCAAGCTGAAAAAAGAAATTGTCACTATGGGCGTAGAAGGTATCAATCCGGCTCATATAGTGGGTACTTATGTTAAAGGTGAAGCCTGGAATCAACTGATTTCGGATCCGGAGACTATTGTTATTGATACCCGCAACGACTACGAAGTAGCCATTGGTACCTTTAAAAACTCCATCAATCCAAATACCACCAGCTTCCGAGAGTTCCCAGAGTGGGCGGAGCAAAACCTGGACAAAACCAAACATAAAAAAGTGGCTATGTTTTGCACTGGTGGTATTCGCTGTGAAAAGTCGACCGCCTTTTTAAAAGAGCAGGGCTTTGAAGAAGTGTATCACCTTGATGGCGGTATTCTGAAATACCTGGAAGAAGTGCCAGAACCAGAGAGTTTGTGGCAGGGTGAATGTTTTGTATTTGATCAGCGTGTGGCTGTTAAACATGGTTTGGAACAGGGCAGTTACGATCAGTGTTATGCGTGCCGTATGCCGTTGTCACAAGATGAAATGAAATCGCCGCTGTATGTACAGGGGTTAAGTTGCCCACATTGCCATGACAAAATTACTGAAGAGCAAAAAGCTTCCTTTGCTGAGCGTCAAAAACAGATTGCGCTAGCTAAACAACGGGGTGAACAACACATCCGCGATGGCAAAGTAGAATTTTAATTGCTGCTATCTTAAAAAAGAGCCTTCATGGCTAATGCCGATCAGATAAGCATTTTTCAGATCGGTTGACCGATCCAGTGGTTG
>NZ_LAMX01000048.1:0-24516 GCF_001275035.1 Rheinheimera sp. KL1 | reverse complement strand
CTATACCAGTGTGAGAAAATCTGTTGATAGTTCAGGGGAGTCCATATAAGGGGCGGGGTTTATCCCCGCCTGTCTCACATTCAAATCTTATACTGTTTAGGCTTTATGGTCGCTCTTTTTTAAGGTGTCACCCTAAACCTGATAGCCCCCAATAACTGCCCTGAATCCGTAACGACCCGAATTTTCCATTTGCCCACTGCATCTTGTGGAAATTGCTGTTTGCGAGTCCAGGCTCTGTAGCCTTCCTCCCGTCCGCCTGAAATATTTAGTGCAATACGTTCGACAGCTTGGCCATTATGAGTCCACTCATGATAAATCTGCTCTTTTAAGCCTCGGGGGGCCCGCACTGAGGTGTAGGCGTAGAGGCCTTGTTGCAGTTCAGCCAGCGATAACTCTGTAATAGCTGCACCTGGTAAACGTTGTTCGTAATCCATCTGCTGACTTAGCTGAATGTCGGTTAGGTTTAACACCGGCGCGGGGATCAGGCTGCGGCTAAACCAGATGCTACTGGTCATGACTATTAACAACAGAGATAACACAGGTAAGCGCCAGCGGCCTGGTTGTGCTAACAAAGGGCGGATACTGGGAATACTGAGCAGCGCAGATACAATCAAAGCCAGACCCAAACTTTGGGTGGTGGTCATAAAAAACAACAGCGGCAACACCACCATCAAAACGGCGAATAAAGAAAAACAGTGATACAGCAAAAATAAAGCCCGTCGTCTTGTCAGCAGCCTGTTGTAAGCCGGATCAATCACTGCCACCAAAGCACAACAAACCAATACCAGAGTAAACACGGCTTGGGGCTGGTCCCAGTCAGTGGCAGCCAGAAAAAATGGCAAGGCAAAAAACAAGCTTTCCTGATGCAGTAACTGAGTGATCAGGTGGGTGACGTCTTTTGATAACGAGATACCAAACTTACGCAATAAACCTTTGCGCAGCCAGTATTCACCCATCAACCACAACCAGCCAATAACCATTAGAATGGCAAAAAACTGGGCAAATTCTTCGCGGCGTTCAACTTGCCATAAACTGAATAAACCAGTGCAAAACCCAAATAAAGCCACCAAGCCGGAATATTTTTTTGTTAACTCAATCAGCCAAAAAAAGCACTTTGAATGTTCTGCATTCAATCCCCATCAGTATTCGTCCCTGTCCGTCTGCGGCGGTTTGAATTCTGTCGCCGCACTATACGCTGTAATGACCTGTGAAAGCTGTTTTGGTTTCAAAATGATGAAGCCCGCAGTTAATTTGCATAATCCGCAGCGAAAACCGTCTTTTTCTACGTCAGCTATTCTTAGTAACCCTGCTTTTGCAGTAAGATATGCCTCGTTTCGTGGCTATCAGGGCTTCGACTGCTGAAGTGACAGAAGGGTTAAAGTTCGTGGATCAGAAAGTTCAGGTAAAACTTATCATACGTCGTGTGCCTATGCAGGCAGCTCTGACTTGGCTGACTAAAGCCTGGGAGTTGTTTCGTCAAGCACCTGCAACGCTGATTGCTATGGTGGCTTTTACCACTGTGCTAAGTTTAGTGGCGCAGTTGCATCCTGTGCTTGGAGTGATTCTGGTACTGGCAAATCCATTTCTAACAGCTGGTTTTTACAAAACTATAGTGCTGTTACAACAGCAACAAGCTGTCAATTTTCAGCTGATTTTTAGTGTGTTTAAAGAAGAACGTTATCGCCGTACTTTTATCAGGTTAGCTGGCGCTAATTTGCTGGCGAATATTCCGCTGATGCTATTGGCCGCCCAGTTGATGGAGCAAACTCAGGCTGGGGTAGTTGACCCTGTGACTATGTTTTTGCTCGCTGTGGTCTTAAGTCTGGTCTTTATGTTGTTTGCCTACGCTGTGGCCATTGCTTATTTCCTTAACGAACAACGTTTACAGGCTATTTTAATGGCTAGCCTCACCGCCTGTTGGCGTAATGTCGGTGCCTTAACTTTATTTGGTATTTTGTCAGTCTTATTAGGCATGCTGGGTATAGCCACTTTGGGCTTTGCTTTTATTGTGATTATTCCGCTGTTACAAATTGCGTTCTTTTTGTCTTTTAGCGCCTTTTTTGCGCTGCAGCTGGATGATTCAGCACCTGCGGTGCTGGAAGTATAAGCATGACAGAGCCCCAGCCTTCGCAACAGCCAAAGCTTCTGACAGAGCAGGAGCTGCGGCAATGGTTGTTGGGTTTATTATCGCGCCGGGAATACAGCGCGCTGGAGCTGAAACAAAAGCTCAAGCAAAAAGGAGCCTCGACAGAGCAAATTAGTAAACTACTGGATTGGGCGCAGCAACGGGATTATCAAAACGAGTTACGTTATGCCCGGATGCAGGTTAATGCAAAGTTGCATAAAGGCTACGGATGGTTTTACATTAGCCAGTTTTGTGCACAGCAGGGCATTAACAAAGAACTACAACAGCAACTGCTGGACGAATTAGACATCGACTGGTTTGAGGTCGCCTTACAGGCGTACCGTAAAAAATATGCGGATAAACCCATAACGGATTATCAGGACAAACTTAAACGGATGCGTTATTTACAAAGCCGAGGCTTTGGCAGTGACACTATCCAACTTGTATTTGCAGAGCTTAAAGAAGAGTAAGATATGTATATGACTTCGGCACAACTTCGCCGCGCTTTCCTGGACTTTTTTGCCAGTAAAGGCCACCAAATCGTTAGTAGCAGTTCACTGATCCCAGGTAATGATCCAACCTTACTCTTCACCAACGCTGGTATGGTGCAGTTTAAAGATGTGTTTTTAGGCCAGGACAAACGTAGCTATAACCGCGCTGTCACAGCACAACGTTGTTTACGCGCCGGCGGTAAGCACAACGATTTAGAAAACGTAGGTTACACAGCCCGTCACCATACCTTCTTTGAAATGTTAGGTAACTTCAGCTTTGGTGATTACTTCAAACTGGACGCTATTCAATACGCCTGGGAATTTTTGACTGAAGTGGTCAAGCTGCCAAAAGAAAAACTCTGGATCACTGTCTACGCCACAGACGATGAAGCTTTTGATATCTGGACCAAACATATTGGTGTGCCAGTAGAACGTGCGATTCGTATTGGTGATAACAAAGGCGCACCTTATGCTTCGGATAACTTCTGGGCTATGGGCGACACAGGTCCTTGTGGTCCTTGTACTGAGATTTTCTATGATCACGGCGATCACATCTGGGGTGGCCCTCCGGGTTCACCAGAAGAAGATGGTGACCGTTTTATTGAGATCTGGAACAACGTCTTTATGCAGTTTAACCGTCACGCCGATGGCCGGATGGAACCACTGCCAAAACCAAGCGTAGATACAGGTATGGGCTTAGAGCGTATTGCAGCTATTTTGCAAAACGTGCACAGTAACTACGAAATCGACACTTTTGCGGCGCTGATTAAAGCCACTGCGGCCATCACAGGCGCGATTGATTTAAACGACAAGTCATTACGTGTAGTCGCCGACCATATCCGCAGCTGCTCTTTTTTAGTGGCTGATGGTGTGATGCCATCGAACGAAGGCCGTGGTTATGTGCTGCGCCGTATTATTCGCCGCGCTATCCGTCACGGTAACAAGCTGGGCGCTAAAGGCGTGTTTTTCAGCAAATTGGTGGGCGCTTTAGCCGAACAAATGGGCGAGGCTTATCCTGAACTGATTGAAAAGCAGGCTGTCATTGAAAAAGTGCTGGCGCTGGAAGAAGAGCAGTTTGGTAAAACGTTAGAGCGTGGTCTGGGTATTCTGGAAGAGGCTTTAGCAGGACTGAATGGCAACACTGTGATCCCGGGCGAAGTCGCCTTTAAGTTGTATGACACTTACGGCTTCCCACTGGATTTAACCAGCGATGTGGCGCGTGAGCGCGGTTTAACTGTAGATCAGGCCGGTTTTGAAGCAGCGATGGAAGCGCAGCGTAAACGAGCTCAGCAAGCCTCTAACTTTGGCGCTGATTACAATCAGGCGTTAACTTCTGCCCAGTGCACTGATTTTACTGGTTATACCCAAATTCAGGGCAAAGCCAAAGTGGTGGAAATTCTGCTGGAAGGCAATGCAGTCAATGCACTAAGCGATGGACAGCAGGCCTTGGTGATCCTGGATCAAACGCCATTTTATGCCGAGTCTGGTGGTCAATCCGGTGATGCAGGTGTGTTAACCCTGGCCAATGGCGCAGTCTTTACCGTGGCTGATACCATCAAAGTAGGTAAAGCTTTTGCCCATAAAGGCAGCTTAAAGGGCGCTTTGGCGATTGGTGATTTAGTCGATGCGGCCATTGATAATGCCCGTCGTGAAGCTATTCGCAAAAACCATTCGGCCACCCACTTGTTGCACGCAGCGCTGCGCACTGTCTTGGGGGAGCATGTCACTCAAAAAGGCTCTTTGGTAGGTTCAGAACGTTTACGTTTTGACTTCTCGCATTTTGAAGCAGTAAAAGCCGATGAAATCCGCCGCATTGAGCAGATGGTGAATGAACAAATTCAGCAAAACCACGAAGTGTTGACCCGTCTGATGAATGTCGATGACGCCAAAGCTGCAGGCGCTATGGCGCTGTTTGGTGAAAAATACGATGACGAAGTGCGTGTACTGAGCATGGGCGACTTCTCAATTGAACTCTGTGGTGGGACTCATGTGTCCCGCACCGGAGATATCGGCCTGTTCAAAATTGTGGTCGAAAGCGGTATAGCTGCAGGCATTCGTCGTATTGAAGCTGTGACTGGCGAAGGTGCTTTAGCTTTTGTACATAAGCTGGAACAACAGGCTCAAACAGTAGCTTCGATGCTGAAGGGCGATGTGTTTTCTATTGCTGAAAAAGTGCAGCAAGCCATGGACAGCCGCAAAGCCTTAGAGAAAGAGTTGGAGCAATTAAAAGCCAAACTCGCCAGCGCTGCCGGTGCTTCCTTACTGGAGCAGGTGCAGGTGATTAACGGCGTCAAAGTGCTGATTGCAGAACTGAAAGGTGCTGATCCAAAAGCCTTCCGTACTATGGTCGATGAGCTGAAAAACAAATTAGGTTCAGGTATTTTATTACTGGCTACAGCTGCTGAAGGTAAAGTCAGTTTAATTGCAGGCGTGACTTCTGATTTAACCGCCAAAGTGCAGGCTGGCCAACTGATTAGCTGGGCTGCAGAACAAGTAGGCGGCAAAGGTGGTGGTAAGCCGGACTTAGCTCAGGCGGGAGGCACTGATGTAGCCGCTTTACCTGCTGTGCTCAAAGCTGCTGCCGACTATATTGCGGCTAAGCTGTAACACTCAGTGGCTTTATATGTGCAAAAATTCGGGGGTACCTCAGTCGGTACCCCCGAGCGTATCGAGGCTGTAGCAGAGCAGGTGATTCAGACTGTGCATGCTGGTCACAAAGTAGTAGTGGTGGTATCTGCGATGGCAGGTGAAACTAACAGGCTGCTTGGGCTGGCGCACCAGATTGATAGTCGTCCCTCGACCCGCGAACTGGATATGCTCGCCGCTAGCGGTGAACAGGTCAGTATAGCTCTGCTGGCGATGGCGCTGATTAAACGCGGTCATCCGGCAGTGTCTTTATTGGCTGACCAGATTGGTATTCTGACCGATAATAAATTCAGCCGTGCCCGTATTTTATCTGTAGGTACTGAACGTTTGTGGCAGGAGTTGGAGCAGGGCCATATTGTCATAGCTGCTGGTTTTCAGGGCCGCGATATTGAAGGCAATATCACCACTTTAGGCCGTGGCGGTTCTGATACCACAGCAGTGGCCTTGGCTGCGGCATTAAAAGCCGACGAGTGTCAGATATTTACTGATGTCGACGGTATTTACAGTATGGACCCGCGAGTATGTGCAGATGCATTCCGGCTGCCTTATGTCGATGCGTCCAGTATGCTCGAGCTAGCCAGCCTAGGGGCCAAAGTATTGCATTCCCGCTCCGTTGAATACGCAGCTATGCATCAGGTGCCGGTGCGGGTGTTATCCAGCTTCAAACCCGACCAGGGAACTTTAGTGTGTTATGAGGACCAGAACATGAGTGTACCAGCAGTGACAGGACTGGCGTGCCAGACCGGCGAAGTCTGGCTGGAGCTGAATGAGCTCAGTAGTGAGCTACATATCGCATTACTGAAGGAGTTCGCCCGTTTAGCTATTGAGACCGATATGTTAAAGGTGCAGTATGCGCCGTCAGGTTTAGTACAAATGCAGTTTAGTTTGAACCAAAATGACCTGAATACTGTAGAAGATATCTGTAATGAACTGAAAAAGAAGCAAAATTTTACGCTGCAAAGCAGGAAGTCTTTGGGCAAATTATCTATAGTAGGGATAGGGCTAAAATCAAATCCTGTTATTACAGCGACAGTATTTGAACAATTACAGTTGTTGGCCGTACAGGTTGTGGCTGTAAGTTGTGCCGAAATTAAATTATCTATCGTCGTGCCAGAGACTGAATTGAATAAAGTCGCTGTCGCTTTACACACTGTCTTATTGGGTTCAGTTAGTTAATTTCAAGGTTTTCATAAATTTGTCAGCTGAGTTATTATGAAGCTGACAGGTCTGCGCAGTACGATCAAACAGGCGCAACCATTGGAAGCTGGGATCATACAAAAGGAGCAAAGAATGCTTATTTTAACGCGTCGTGTTGGTGAGACCCTGATGATTGGTGATGAAGTCACGGTCACAGTTTTAGGCGTCAAAGGAAATCAGGTTCGTATCGGTGTGAATGCACCAAAAGAAGTGTCAGTGCACAGAGAAGAGATTTATATGCGCATTCAGGCTGAAAAAGGCACTCCTGGTGGCTTTAGCGGCGATGACGATCAATAAGTTTTAAGCTTTACCATTTTTAGAAATTGTATATTTTTAACGCTTTGTAGCGAATATTTAGTCGAATTGTTTAAAAGGTCAGCAAACGCGCTTTCCAGCTCCAAAAATTGTTTGACTTATTTTCCTGAGACATTAATATACACGCCGCAACGTAGTGCGGAGAAGTGGCCGAGTGGCTGAAGGCGCACCCCTGCTAAGGGTGTATAGGGGAAACTCTATCGAGGGTTCGAATCCCTCCTTCTCCGCCAGTTGTACTGTTAAGATTGGATGCATAGCTCAGCTGGATAGAGTACTCGGCTACGAACCGAGCGGTCGGAGGTTCGAATCCTCCTGCGTCCACCACAACTAAACCTGCTAAGTGCAGGTTTTTTTGTTTTTAGAATTCAATAAAATAAAGCTCAGAGTGGATGTGAGGAGGTGAGATCCTCCTATCTCCTCGCAGAGCTCGTCGTGTTCAATCGGCAAGACGCCAAACTGTTGGCGTCTTGAGAGCCCGATTTCACGGTTCGAGCCATTTGCCGGGAGCAAATGGCGACAGCCGAAGGCTGGCCCGCAGGGCTCGTGGCAGGACAGCCACGAGCAATCCTCCTGCCGCGAAGTTTGCATTTCTGCAATTGCTCTTCAGATTAGCAAACTAGCAAACTAGCAAACTACCAAACCCAAATCTAAGCCGCCCGTTCCCCGCCATAACAATCCCCAAGCGTAGCCTCCAAAGCGCGAACCACCTGACCTCTGTTGAGCACCCCAACCACCGAGCCATTCTCCAGCACAGGCAGCTGATGCAAATGCAGACTGGTAAAGATCACGGCGCTATCTACCAGGCTGTCAGATGCAAGCACAGTCACTACCTTTTTACTCATTACTTGAGCTATGGTGTTGTACAAGCTACAGAAGTAGCTGGCGTGTAACATCGCAGTCAAACAATCCTGTTCAGACAAATAACCAACCAGTTCATTGTCTTTGTTAAATACTGGCGAGCCCGTCAGATTAAATTCTCGCAGTTGCTGCACGGCCTGAACTATCGTATCGTCTTGTTGCAGACGCGGAAATTCACGCTGGTATATATCTCGTACTGTGCTCATGGTTTTCCTCCTTTGAAGCTATAGCAGCAGAATAAGCCTGATAAATGCGTCGATGAAAACGAATTAATAAGCTTGTCAGCATCGTAATTTCTGATTAAAAAACTTTGCCGCAAGCAGAGAAGGGGCCTTAAGGGAATGAAACGTATGTTTTATGTGCAGTTAAATCAGTGCAGACAGATTTTTGCTTTACCTTTGATGCCTCTTTTGTATAATGGCGCCTCCAACGCTAGGGGCATAGTTCCAATTGGTAGAACAGCGGTCTCCAAAACCGATGGTTGGGGGTTCGAATCCCTCTGCCCCTGCCACTTCATTCTGATATGAATTCTTTATCATCCAAGCAGCAGTTGCTGCATTTACTTCAGATACAACCACTTGAATTACATCGAGAGTTCTCTGCTATTGCTAAAACGCCTGAAGCAGAAATAATGGTGCTGGCTGAACCAGAAGCTGATATGGCCGCTGTAGCTGATGTGATAGAGACGGCAGCGCCAGTGCCTGTTGAACCCTACTCGGAACCTGACCCTGAGCTGCCCCTCTCTAAAGACGTCTTGGCGGCAATGAATGAATATCAACCTGGTCTGCAGTGGCGGTTAAACCCAGGCAGTACTGAACCTATGTTGCAAAACGGACTCTTAGTAACACCTTCGATTGAATTATTACAGTCAGTGCCGCAGAAAAAGCTGCTCTGGTTGTGCCTCCAGCAAGAGAGCTGATGCATGCCGTTACTCCGTAGTGCCACCCCTGCCGATATCCCTGCGATGCTGCAGATAGAACAAAGCGCCAATAGCCATCCCTGGTCGGAAAGCACATTCAACACTTGCTTTAGTGAGCGCTATTTTAATGCGGTGCTGCTGAATGATGATGACACCATCATAGGTTTTTACATAGGTGAAAAAGTCGCAGTAGAAGCCAGTTTATTTAATATAGGCGTATCGCCAAAGTTTCAGGGCCTGGGCTATGGTCAACAACTTTTGCAGCACTTTATTGCGCAGGCGCAGGATTTAGGAGCACTGGACTGCTGGCTGGAAGTGCGCCAATCCAATGCTAATGCCATTAAGCTGTATGAAAAATGTGGTTTTATTCAAACCGGTTTACGCCCCAGTTATTACCCAACTGCTACAGGCCGTGAAGACGCAATTTTAATGGCTTTGCCTCTGGGATAGCGAAAATCATTTTCCCAGACAGATAATTTCCTGAGCAAAACGGCTAAATTCTGTGCCTGTGCTTTGGTTGCTGTTATAATCGCGCGAAATTTCCATTTATAGCTAAGCCCACTCTGCTTTCTGGCTAAGTTGTGGCCTTTGTTTATTGATCAAGTTGGATGGCATGACGACCGAACTGTTTTTAGAAGAAGTTAATAAACGTCGCACTTTTGCGATCATTTCGCACCCTGATGCCGCCCAGCCTTTCAACGCTTAAAATCACCTTTCATTGCACACCACAATCACATCTCTACGTACTGAATTTAAAGGCTTTTTGTCTTTTTCTCGTTTCTTTGCTTTTCAATGATGTTCAAGCGTAACCTCGGAAAGTGTGTACAAACTTGAGTACAAATTCCGTTTTACAGGTCTTTGGCGAAAATTCCATGACACAAATCTGGCTGTAGGCCTTGTGGTTACTGGGTTTGATGAAGAAAGTACCTCCGGCTTTTGGTACTATGGTTTCGACATTACAAAAGCGGAATAAATGCGATTATCTCTAGTTTTATGTTTGTAAGCTTATGAATTTAAAGGATTCTTCGTTGTGGTTTTTGATGTGTCATTGTTGCGAGTGTACAAACAGTGTGTACAAATTTTTCTCGTTAGGTATGTTGATTGCTATTCATGACACAAACCGCCTTGTAGCCCTTGTTATTCATAGGTTTGAGCTGAAAAGTACCTAATAGCAACATTTGTGTTTTGATAAGGCTGAACTTCTGAACAAATCATGCATCTTTCTGACCATCAACAAGTGATGAATCAGGCGATGATAGCTTTACATTGATTTTCAGGAGAATGCAGATGACAGCAGTAGCGCACCAAGTAACCCCTTTTCTAACGTCTTACGAAGTGATGGCTCGTTACCACATTAGCTATACGACGCTCTGGCGAAGAATAAAAGATGGCAGCTTGCCGCAACCTCGTATCAACCGAAATACACGAAACAAGCTTTGGCACATTGAAGACTTGGAGGAGTATGAGAACAGTGAAGGTTGAGCAGGGTTTAGAGTGTTAAGGGCAAAGTTCCGCCCTTAACCTCCTAACAATATTATTCGTTAATGTTGTCAGGCTTATCGTGATTTGGATTGTTTCGGGCATACTCCACACCATTGCGCTTGTAAATGTGCGTGTCTGGATGTTTACCTTCCTTAACTTCACGAACCAGTGTTTTTCGACTTACTTCGCCGCGCCCTGTAATTGTGTAGCTATCATTTCCACCATTTTTACCGCCATTGCCGTTGATACTTGAACCTTTCGCCATCTGGAATCCTCAATAAATTGAATCTAACTGGTTGTGCATTCAAGAACAGCAATGGAACCAGGGTTTCACTTCCTAAAGCACTACAAAATAAATGTGGTTTCAAACTGAGAAACTCAAGAGTTCAGGCTAAAAAATGATCAGATTAAACCCTGGTGAAGGCTATGCGGCTTAAGCCTAGTTTTAAAGCGACCAGTCAAAAAACAACATTGAGAAGGGTTTTGACATGGTCACAATTAGGAATACCAATCTACTGGTAGCGACAAATTCTTACTGTCCGAAACGCCAGTTGAATGGAAAGCCTGTCGGCTCGATGATGGTCTCTAGCTGTTGATACCAAACGTCGTAAGCATGACGCATTTCATCCAGGTACTGATATTGGTTGTAGATAGCATCCAACCCTTTTTTGCTGTGGCCAATCATCAACTCGGCAACTTCTTGCGTCGTGATGGCCGACATTCGTGTTCGCATCGTTCTGCGTAGATCATGCATAGACCAATGTTCCATCTCAATACCAAGCGACCTGCGAGCCCAGATTTTCACATTGTTAGGAATAGTGGTATCAAAGCCATTTGTGGCAAGCGCTTCTTGTCCGTTCGCGGGAAACAAGTAAGTTGATTTACTCATCTGCATCGCCAGTTCAATCAGCTCGATAGCTGGTTTGATTAATGGCCGCATGATCGGCGCTCCTATTTTCTCACCTTGTTTGCGGATCTCTATGGGCACTGTCCACATTGCAGATTGCAAGTCAAAGTGATGCTTTTCAGCTTGAATGAGTTCGCCCTTGCGACCGCCCAATAGCAGAAGCAATTTTATATAGATGCGGTTCTTCTCAGTGATTTTTGACTCGTGCAAATAGCGCCAAAGTATCCTGATCTCGTTATCGTTTAGCACCCGAGTTCGTTTACCTTTCTTACCGCCAACCTTTTTTGCTGTGATCCCAGCAGCAGCGTTAATTTCCAAGATTTGTTCATCAATCAGCCAGTCATAGAACTTATGCAGCACAGACACTAGTCGCTCTGTGTTTGAAGGGGATGACTCCGAAACCTCACGAAGACAGTTTCGTAAGGACAATTCATTGATGTCAGTTAATGGGTACTTACCAAGTCGGGGCAGCAAATATATTTCACTGCTGCGTTTTTGGTAGTGCCACGTTTTCTCCTTTAGTCCTTGCTTACCGGCAGAGTCTATCCAGTCTCGAAAAATCGATTCGAAGCTTTGATTAGCAGAATACTTAGCCCGTTCCTGCTGTAGGTAGAGCTTGGGGTTTCGGCCTTGATCAAGTACTGCCCTTAACCTATCCAGCTCATTCCTGGCTTCAGCAAGCTTCATAAGTGGGTAAGTACCAATGTCAACTCGCTGTTGCTTGCCATCGAAACGATAACGAAACTGAAAAACAATTTTGCCCTTGGGCGATACCCGAGCACTTAGCCCATCTCGGTCGGCTTTTACTACGGTTTCTTTTGCTTCTTTATTTAACCTGGCATCGAGCCAGCTAACTGATAACGCCATGTTATAAGCCCAGCCCTAGTTTTGATTTTAATGATTGTTTACGTGATTCTGCTTTGGCTTCTGGCGCTGTACTCATAGAAGTAACTTCACCATCTGGTGCATGGCCATCCACCGGTGCAGATGTCGTTGATAGATTGGGTTGGCTCATGTGAATTAACCCAAAGGTGGCCAGCATCCGCAGACGCTCAGCGCGTTCCCGTGGCGGAGTCTTTTCTAATTCTTTGAGCAGTTCAGGGTGGCTCCCTGGGGGAATGTTGACGACGACTCTCATGATCACGCCCCATAAAACCAGAAGCCTCGGACGTTCGCCAAAACAGACTGTTCCGGCACGATAATCTTGCTTCGTGAAAAAATCTCCTTGGCCGCTTCCTTATAAGCCAAGGCTCCACCTCCGGCGATCAATACCAAGTCCGCATTAATGCTTTCGTCACGCATGGATTGGCGCATAGCTGTAAGAGCAACAGGCGCTACTTTTTTCATGGCAGCATTCAGATAAGGTGAAATATCGACTTTTTCTCCAAATAGCAGGACCTGCAAGTCGCCGGTTCTCATGGCTTTTTCAAGTCGATCCATACCTACTTTGGCACCGTGATCTTCCGAAATCAGCTTATCAATGGTTTCCAGTAGCACGGACATTGCCTGAAGGCTGGTTCCTGAGGAGCTGTAGCGAATTTCTCCGGCTTCAAGGGCAACCCAATCAACAGAAAAGAAGCCGGGATCGATGACTACGACGCGACCTTCTTCAATCAAGCCCAAATCACCACCTGTTTGAACCAGATCCATGTAGGCACCGGCAGGCTGCGGCAGCACTTTGACGTCATGAACAGTGATGCTGCGCTTAGGCGTCACTTGATGGACACCTTTTAAACGCTTCACAAGGTCAGACTTACGTTGTGGTTCATGAAACTGGGAAACCGGTAATCCAGTAACAACCAAATCGATGGAGTCAGTTTCAGCCATTAACAAGGCGGCATGAAAAAGCGCCTTATAGGTTTTTGTGGTGGGATATTCCGGGTGAAGCTCTCGTTCCCAGCCTTGAAGGCGTCCAGCAGGAACACCAGCGGCCCAACGCTCATTATCGACAGACACATACAAACAAGTGTCATCATCGCCTCCACCGATACGCTCTGGCATACGATCCGCAGGACCGGCACCCGCAGGCAGAATAATGGTTTTCGGTTCACTGCCTGATTGGCCAATTGCCAGCTTCAGGTTTGAGTAACCGATATCTACGCCTAGTACAAACATACTTATCTCCTGTGCACTCAAAGTGCTCTAACGGTTTTCTACCAACCGCGCTGTTCACGCTTGGGCATTTCCAAGTGCTCTGGCGGTTCACTCAAATGTCATTATCAGGATTCGGTGCACTGGCGGTGGGCTGAAAGGTGACAAATCCTTTCATCTATCTGCCTATTGCATTTTCGCAAAAGTATGAGAATAGGCTCTGTTTGGCGGCGGATGACTGAGCCAAAAAAATCGAGACGCCAAACGTCGTTTGCATTCTGGCCTGAACTCGCCAAACGGTTTGTATCTTCATGGCGATACGTCTTTTTAGGCGTTTTTAAGTGAAATCGGGCTGTATCCCTTGTCAGGTATGGGATTGCGCGAGTTGATTTATATCGAGACGCCAAACAGTGATTGTTACGGCAGTTTTACGTTTGGCGTTTCGATCCAAAAGCCAAACGGATAGTGGTTTTGGCTTTTGGGGTTAATTGGATGGGGAAATTGGTTTGGTAGAAATCGTCAATGAACAATGGAAATCAGAAGTATCAAATTTATTGCAGCAAGAAACAGACAGGCTAAAAGCGCTGGCACGAGCTGAAGTTGATGACTTTTGGGTTACCCATTACAAGGTTCGTGAGAATGAGCCCTTTAAAGACTGGGGGCTGCTTGGTGTCCGTATCAGAGATTTTAAGTATGGCTTTGGCATAGAGTGGTACATCAACAGCTTTCACGGTCAACGAGGCAAGCGCGTGGTCTTTAGTAAGGGACTGCGTATTTCAAAGACGAAGCTGAGATACTCATTTTTGGACTGCCAAGGTCTAGCCAAAGAATGGGAGTTAGCGCTGGCTATGGAGAAAGAAGGTTTCTTCAGTGATATTCGACGTCAGGTTGATAAGCTCAACATGCTTCGTCGAAGAGTCAATGCATATTGACGTATTTGATTTTCTAAAGCAGCAAAAAAACAGAAATGGCGTATATGATCTCCTTAAAAATCAAGGAGGCTAGGCTCTCCTGTTGTATAGTTGCTTGAAAATTTAGGCTTAACAGGAAGAGTCATGGCAAGGAACAAAAAAAATAATCGATATAGTTATGTGCAAAAGCAGGCAGAGCACACAAAATTTTACAACAAAAACTTCAATAAAACTTCGAGTTTTAGCTCTGTATTCAGCGGGTCACATTTCAAAAATACATCTCTGGTTGGTGCAAAGTTCAAATATTGCAATCTCAATAATGTGAGATTTGAAAACTGTTTTTTACAGGGAACTCATTTTAAAAAGTGTACACATGACGGCCTTAAGTTTGAAAGATGCATTTTGATTTCAACTTCCTTTGAGCGTATGCAGTTACATGGTGTCGAATTTGTTGATTGTTATATTTTAAGTACTAACACTCATGCATGTAAGCAGTTTCAAAACAGCAAGGTATATAACAGTTTTCCTGATGGTACTCAGTATCCTTCTGATTTAATGAGTATTGTTGATGTTTTGAGAGAGAATTCTTGTATAAGAAAATCCGGGGTGCTTCATAGGAAAGGTGGCAAAGTAAATACAATTGCACTGGATTTTTTGCTTGATGAATTCGGAGTTAACTACCTAATCAATAACTTGTCTAAGCTAAACACACTAGAGTCCGATTTCTATACATTGAGTTATATTTCGGCATTCTTGCGGAGGGTTGGAAATCCTGATAGTTTAGACATTACCCGGCCCACAGCAACATAGAAAATACCTACGATAACGGACGGATACCAGTCTACGGACCGATGCGGGTTGAAAGTTGAAGTCGTTAAAACGTTAGTGGAGGTGATGCCTATGGTGTTGGATTTTATGACAGTGACAGCATTTTTTGTTCTTTGTGCCTATAAACTTTTAGTAAAGCTCCTTTCTATGTCTAGCTGTGTGGTTAATTTACATTTATTTCATTACTTCACTCGCGGTAATTGGTCCCAGCGTGTTGTATAAGCGGGAGACAAATGCTCTCGCTTCATCGACCAATCTTTCTTCGTACCTTGTCCAGCAAAGAAAACCTTTCCGGCACCGCTTTGATTAATGGTGTCCAATACAGACATCAACTGCTGGCTATTAGAGCGGGTCGATACGTCATCGAATAGTCCTGGTTGAAACATGCCTGGATCGTAAAAATCAGACAGCATAACGCCCGCTTTGGCATAACGAAAACCATCCTTCCATATCCGCTTGAGTAAGTGACTGGCCAGCTCGATAAAATCCCTCGTATCATAACTGGGTATCAACAACTCGCCCGATGCGGAGTTGCTGTATTGCGGCTCGCTGTCCTTAAAGGGGCTGGTACGTATAAACACGGTCAGCACTTTGGCTTGCTGCTGTTCTTTGCGAAGCTTCTCAGTGGCGCGGGTTGCGTATTCGCAGACGGCTTCACGTAACAATTCAAATTGCGTTACTTTTACGCCAAATGAACGGCTACAGACAATTTGTTTCTTAGTTGGTGGGATCTCTTCAAGTTCAATGCACGACTCACCATTGAGCTCTCTGACAGTTCTCTCTAAAACCACCGAGAACTGGTCTCTGATGGCTCTAGGAGATGCATTGGCGAGGTCTAGGGCTTGTGGTGATACCCAAAGCATTTAAATGCTTAGAAAGCCGTCTGCCAACGCCCCAAACATCATCAACCGGGACTAATGCGAGCAATCGACGTTGCCGATCTGGATTGGTCAGGTCTACAACCCCTTGAGTGGCTGGATACTTTTTGGCGGCATGGTTCGCCAGCTTGGCGAGTGTTTTAGTCGGTGCAATACCTACACAGACGGTGATCCCAATCCAGTAGCCTATGCGCGCTCGCACTTGTTGTCCGAACTCGACAAGGGATATGGCAGACTCAATACCGGTTAAATCCAAAAACGCTTCGTCAATGGAGTAAACCTCTACTCGTGGTGCCATCTCTTCCAAAGTGCGCATCACTCGACTGCTCAAATCCGCATACAGCGCATAGTTGGATGAAAAAGCCAAAATGCCATGGCGCTGCATTTCAGCTTTGATCTGAAAGACGGGTACGCCCATTTTAATGCCGAGTAACTTGGCTTCACGCGAGCGTGCAACCACGCAGCCGTCATTGTTGGACAGCACCACAACCGGCGTATCTTTTAAATCAGGACGAAACAGCTTCTCACAACTGGCGTAAAAGTTGTTGCAGTCCACCAAGGCAAATACAGGCATTGGATAGTCACGACTTGCGGCGCATGTTTCGCACCACATTGGTGACCACACCAAATATCTCTAACTCTGTCCCTTCAGGAATATGGATGGGTTCATACGCTCGGTTTCTTGGGAGCAGCTTGACGCACGGCCTTAGTTGAAGCTCCTTTACCGTGAGTTCACCATGGATGCCAGCGATGACAATGTCACCGTGTTCGGCTTGGACAGAGCGATCAACCACCAGAATATCATCTGGGTGAATCCCGGCATCAATCATTGAATCACCTTCAACACGCACAAAGAACGTTGCAGCCGGTCGCTTGATGCACAGCTCGTTGAGGTCGAGCGTTTGCTCAACATAATCCTGCGCTGGTGAGGGAAAACCAGCAGAAACACGTTCCATGAACAATGGAATACGAAGGCGCTTGGCTTTGATGAAGGCAAGTGCGCCGCTACGGCCTATCAGCGAGACACTCATGACGAACCTCGAAAAAATAGAATTAATACTGTTTGTTTATACAGTATCTAATGCTATGCTGATTTCTACAAGTAAAATTGTAGGTAAAACTGTAGTTGTTCGAGTAAGACGCTGTTTTGTAGGTGATTTCTTTTTTGTGTTGAAAAGCTTGATGTGGGGATCGCTTGCCCTCGTCAAAGCCTGCAAGGCTTGGACAATACTGCTTCTGCCTACTGCTCTTGTTTCTGTTACTGATCCTGTTACTGCTACTGGTTAACGCATGGGTCGAGTAACCGTCAGATAAGGCTTGTTGAACCCTTTGCAAAGGGTTTAAAAACAGTTAGTAAAATTCTGCTTCGTATTGAATTTACTGGCTTAAAGCGAAGTCAGGAGCACCATTAAAATGCTCAGTCGAACTCGGTTCAAGCCTTTTGCAACCGTTTGAAAAGGGGTTGGCTAAGCCATACGTAAAGGGTATCGGTAAGGATTACCTAAAGGGTTTAGCTAAGGCTTTCTGAAAGGCTTAGCCAAAGCTTTCATACATGGGTTCACACAGTAGAAAGATTAAAAAAACGCTGAGGTATCCAAGGTGCATTTTGTACTAACTGTGGCACAGTGAAATAACCCAAAGCGAACAATAGAATTGAAGAGGAACCATCAATGACAAGAGCCCCTGCGCCATTTCCGCTAGAGCGCCTCGCGGATATCCCAGAAAGACCAGAAGATTTTAGATTGCTGGAACGCATTCCTTTAACGCGTGAGCCGCAGTCCTGGCCACTTGAACTCTCTCCTGTGGTAGGTGATGAACAGCCAATGGTGCTGCTCGATACAGAGACAACCGGACTGTCTGCCGATGACGAGTCTATTATTGAGCTTGGTATGGTTAAGGTGCTTTACAGCCCCTCGGCTAAGCGGATTGTGTCGATTGTTGATGTGATCAGCCTGTATGAAGATCCCGGCAAGCCAATCCCCGAGCTGATTACCGAGTTAACTGGTATCACCGATGAGATGGTGCAAGGCCAGCGCATTGATGATGCACTGGTTGCGAGTTGGTTATCCGATGATCCGCTGGTGGTTGCGCACAATGCACAGTTTGATCGTCCTTTCTTTGAAAAGCGGTTTGCCGCATTAGGCCATCTATCTTGGGCCTGTTCAGCTAGCGGCATAGATTGGAAAGCACTGGGCTTTGAAAGTCGAAAACTTGAGTACCTGCTGCTTCGCTTAGGTTGGTTCTATGAAGGACACCGAGCTGCAACCGATTGTTTGGCGATGGCCTGGTTGTTCCATTTGTTGCCCGAGTCCGTTGCGAACTTGTTGTCAGAAGCAGACAGGCGAACTGTGTTAGTTCGTGCGTTTGGTGCGCCGTTTGACGTAAAGGACTATTTAAAAGAGCGTGGTTACCGCTGGCATGACGGTGTTAAAGGTGCCAACAAACATTGGTGGCGCGAAATCAGCGAATACGAGTTGCCGCAGGAACAAACTTACCTGGATGATTTGTATCATCGTGGCTCAGAGCATGCCCACTATGACTACAAAGATGCCCGCAATCGATTTAAAGCTTTGTAGCTCTCTACAAGGTAAGCCTTGCATATTTGAAAACCTCTGGAAAATGGAAAGTGAACTCATGGCTAAACTAACAAGAGGAATCTTTCCATGTACCAAGACACCTATATTGAATACTGGGGCGAAATCTTCGTCTCTGCCCGCATCATTGAATTTGGCATCACGTTCGAGCGCTTTCTTAAAGATCCATGGAAGCACTTGATGTCCTGTGGCCAAGAGTCTGCCCCAGACGCAATTGCTGAAGAGATGCTGCCATTGCTACCAGCCCAGGCAGAGGTTGCCAGGCGCATTCGGGAAAGTGAGCAACGCGTTCTGATGTCAACAGAGTCGGACAAAGGGGTATCGCATCGCGGTAACATCGTGGTGCCACTGGTTCGGGTAGCGCATTGATATCGGCCATCAGCAATGGCATAAAACAATGTCTTTACGCCCATACCTGAGCGGCAATTGCAATCCAGATCAAAAAGTTGCCGCTTACTCTTCCTTACAAAATAATTTGTGATAGGATGATACCTAATAAAATTAATTAGGTTGAAGCCTATTCAGTGTTTTATGGCCATCTGTCCAGCTTCAACCAATAGAGATTGATTAGTCATTGCGGACAAAGAGCAGCAATGTTCGATGCCTTTCAATGTGATTACGCGATGTCTGACGGAACTTTATAAACAGAGTTTTAAGAAACTGGTTGAATTGGATAAACAAGACGCATGACAAATGATGGTCTGAAACAAACAGTAGTGGCGAAGCCATATAGGCTTTCGCAGATAGCGCAGTTGCCACAAGCAACCAGGGATCGCATTGCTCACATCGATTTCACCTTATTGTTTAAGGGAGAAGCGGTACGGGCGGATTTAGTCGATCGCTTCAGCATAGCCGCCGCACAAGCAACGAAAGACTTCACCATGTACAGAGAGCTTGCGCCAGGCAACATTGAGTATGACCAAAAGCTCAAGTTGCACAAGCGCGGTGAAGCATTTGAACCCCTGTTCGACTATGACGTTGTGAGAACTCTGGCGACGATTAGCCAAGGGTACGGCGATGGGTTTACAGGAAAGGTAAAACCTCCTCTTGCGTGTGAAGCTCCTTATCACCTTAACAAGCCGAGTCTATCGATAGTGGCAAAGGTCACCGAGGCCATCCACAAAGGCAAAGCCTTGAGTATCACCTATGTGTCGTTATCGAGCGGTGAAACCACGCGTGAAATTGTACCGCATACGCTGGTGGACAATGGCCTGCGTTGGCACGTTCGTGGTTTTGACCGCAAGCATAGCGAGTTCCGTGACTTTGTACTGACCCGAATTAAAGCAGCGGTTGTGCTTGAAGATTCCACTTTGTCGGAAACCGAGCTCGAAATCCAAGACCGGCAGTGGAACCGATTTGTAGAGCTTGAGTTAGTGCCGCATCCACTTATTGAGCACAGCGAAGCGATTGAGTTGGATTATGGCATGAAAGGTGGTGTTTTAAAGATTGAGATTAGAGCTGCAACTGCGGGGTATTTGCTTCGTCTTTGGAATGTAGATTGTTCTAATAATTACTCATTAATTGGTCCTGAGTATCAACTTTGGTTAAGTAATGGGCAGGCGCTGTATGGAGTAAAAAATGATGCATTACTTCCCGGTTATAGAACTGGTCAGAAATAAAAAATGGAAGTGCTAAATTGATTTATTCAACGCATCAAAAAGCTTGGTTAGCTCACTCTCTAACGCTCTCTGGAAAAGCAGAAGAGTCAATGACTCAAACTATTGCTAATGCAAAAGTTGATATGAACCCACATCAGGTTGAGGCCGCACTGTTTGCCTTATCATCACCGCTGTCTAGTGGAGTTATCCTAGCCGACGAGGTTGGATTAGGTAAAACGATCGAAGCTAGTCTGGTTCTAGCTCAGAAGTGGGCAGAGCGTAAACGAAAGCTCTTGTTGATTGTGCCTGCTACTTTAAGAAAGCAGTGGAGCCAAGAACTAGAAGAAAAATTTTCCTTACCGTCTGCAATTCTAGAAGCAACAACTTTTAACGCCGCGATAAAAAGTGGTATCGCTAACCCTTTTGAAGTGGAGGTTAGCACAGGTAAGCCTGCTATATGTATCTGCTCCTATGAATTTGCAGCTAGGAAAGAAGTTGAGTTAGCCCGAGTTTCTTGGGATCTTATCGTCCTAGATGAAGCGCATAAACTTCGAAATATATACAAAACTGATGGCGCTAAAACTGCGAAAAAATTAGAGCTTGCATTGCAGGGACGAAAAAAAGTAATGCTCTCTGCTACCCCTTTGCAAAACAGCATATTAGAGCTTTATGGGTTAGTTTCTATTCTAGATCCTCACTTTTTTGGTGATTTGAATTCATTTAAAGCCCGATATGGCCGACAAAATTTGGATGAAATTGAGCTAGCTTTATTACGTGCAAGATTGAGCAAAGTTTGCAATCGTACGTTACGTCGACAAGTGCAAGAAGAAGGCGGCATTAGTTTCACTCGTCGTTATTCAATGACTGAAGACTTTCGTCCCTCAGCAGAAGAAGAACAGCTTTATACAGAAGTATCTGAGTACTTGCAGAGGGAGGATCTTCTCTCTATCAAATCAGGTGCAAGGCATTTAGTCACACTTGTTATCCGCAAAATACTTGCGTCATCCTCCTATGCTGTACTTGGAACGCTTGAAACCATGATCAATCGGTTAGAGCAAAAGCTACCGATCATCGAGGCACTGCAAGATATTGATTGCTTGAACGATTATCAAGATGAGGATTCAGTTGATGAAGAAGATATTGATCCTGAGGCATTAAGTGCTGAAATTGAATTGCTCCATTCATTTAAAGGACTTGCAGCAAAAATTAGCGGCAACGCAAAAGCGGAGGCTCTATTACGAGTTCTGACAAGAGCATTTGATAAGACAATAGAGTTGGGTGGCCGCAGAAAGGCGGTAATTTTTACTGAATCTGTTAGGACTCAAACCTGGTTAGCGGAATTATTGTCAAACAATGGATTTAGTGGGGAAATTGTATTGCTAAACGGGAGCAACAATGACTCTTCCTCAAAAGAAATATATAAAAAATGGCTTTCAAAGCACCAAGGATCAACAAGAATATCTGGCTCGAAAACTGCTGATATGAAAGCTGCTTTGGTTGATAAATTCAGAGATGATGCAACATTGATGATTTGTACAGAAGCAGGTGCAGAAGGTATTAATTTACAGTTTTGTTCGCTACTCGTTAATTACGATTTGCCGTGGAACCCACAACGTGTAGAACAACGTATTGGGCGTATCCACCGCTATGGTCAAAAGCATGATGTTGTAGTGGTTAACTTTATCAATAAGGGTAATCGGGCCGACGAGCGTGTCTTTGAGTTATTGAGTCAAAAGTTTCAGCTGTTTGAAGGGGTTTTTGGCGCGTCAGATGAGATTCTAGGTTCAATCGAGTCAGGTGTGGATATTGAACGGAGAATCCATGACATTTACCAGAACTGTAGAAGTGATGACCAAATTGAGCACGAATTTAACCAGTTACAAGAGCAGTTAAAGGAACAACTTGAAGAGAGGGTCAGCGAGACTCGGCGCTCTCTCTTAGAGAATTTCGATTCTGACGTAGTTCAGCGCTTAAACACTCGACGGAATAGTGTGGTTTCTCAATTATCTGAATATCAGAGAAAGTTACTTTTATTTGCGAGCATGGCGTTTGCGACAGATCGTTCGTTTGTAATGACTGAGCATGGCTTTAAAGTAGGAGAATCATCCTTCTCCCTAGACTGGAATAATGCTTTACAGAATGATTGTAATTTATTTCGTATAGCTGATGGCTTAGGTATGGAGTTATTAGCGCAATACAAGGTAGAACGATTAGATAGCACTCATTTGAAGTTTGTTTACCAGCTGAATGATGCTCACTGGGCTGATGTAAAGAATCTAGTTTCTAAGCAAGGTGTGTTACGCGTATCGAAAGTAAGTATTGGTTCGATTGAAGAAAAACGTGAGCGATTAATTCTTACCGGAATTACAAGTAGTGGTGAGATTATACATCCAGAAACAGTTGAGCGACTGTTGCAACTTCCCATATTAGGCGAATACTCGATGCAAATCGCCGATTCGATGGCTGAATTGGACTCATTGGATAACAAATATCTGCAAGCGTTTATCACTGAGGTGGAGCGAGATAATGAGATTTATTATGCAGAAGAGGTTGAAAAGCTTGAACGTTGGGCTGAAGACAAAAGAGTTGCCCTGGATATTAAAATTAAACAATTAGACCAAGATATTAAGCAGGCAAGGAAAACATCCAGATCACTCAGTTCGTTGCAAGATAAAATGAATGCAAAGCGTGCTCTAAAATCGCTAGAACGAGAAAGGGATCAAGTAATGCTGAATTATCACGAAGAAAAAAAATTAATTGAGCATGAAGAAGATATTCTACTGGAAAGAATAGAAGAGAAGTTGGCTACAGAAATGTCTTTTAAAAAAATATTTGAAGCCAGCTGGGAGTTGAATTGATTATGAATATAAAGCCTGAAAGATGGAGTTGTGTTGCTCATAAAAATGATTTTATCGTCGCCGTAGTAGAGTTTGAGCAGTCAGACATTGAATACGCGAAAAGTCTTGTTGAAAGGAAAATTCAATATGTTGACGTACATAGTCCTGCTGGTGTCGTAAGAAATATTGATGTAATAAGATCTAGATTACTCGCAGGAAAATTAGCAGATCATGCCGTAGCTGGAATATTAAATTCGGCTATTCAGAAGAGCGGGAAAAAGGCTAATGTTATTGAGTATGATGCAATTCGTACAGATGATTTCAAAGAAGCAGATCCATATGATCTGGCAATTCAAGAAGCTACAGGCAGCTATGAGCTAGAGGTGCGTTCTTCATTTTGTTATAAGCTAGCGCCGGTTGAAAATATAATCAATAAATTATCTAGTTACGGATTCTACACAACAAAAACGAAATCGTATGAGCCACCTAAAGATTTTTATTGGCAAGTAGTATTTTATAACGTCCCCAAAGATTTAGCGGGTTCTGAAGGAGTTATAAATAGTATCAAGGTTTTTGAGAATACCGTCGAAGACATTGCGGTAGTAGCATATGTGGTCGGTGGTGGCCCTAGGGATCTTTTCGAAAGCGAGAAAGCGAAAATTAGAAGTGACCAAGACGGTGCATTTTATCATTCTATTTCACCGATTAGTGACGGATTAGACTGTCGTCAATTAGTCAATCTAATAATTGATAAGCTTATCTAAAATTTTAATTAGGGTTATAAAATGAATGTAAAACAGAAGCTTGAACTTAATTGGATTGGCAAGGGAAAAAAGATAAAGCTTGAACCAAGAATTTTATTAGAAGATAGAGAATTGTCATATTCAGTAAGTGACGCAAATTCGCCTCTTGTGTCTTCTGATAACCTTTTAGTAAAAGGTGATAACTTACTAGCGTTGAAATCACTACAAAGCCAATATGCTGGATTGATTAAATGTGTCTATATAGATCCACCTTATAACACAGGTAGTGCTTTTGATGAATATGAAGACGGCTTAGAGCACTCAATCTGGCTTAGCCTTCTTAAAGAAAGGTTGGTTTTAATTCATGACTTGCTTAGTGAAGATGGTTCATTATGGGTGAGTATCGATGATAATGAATGCCATTATCTTAAAGTTTTACTGGATGAGATTTTTGGAAGAAAAAATTTCATTTCAACCATATGTTGGCAAAAAAAATATGCCGCAAAGGCTGATTCAAAATTTTTGTCGGAATCACATGATTTTATAATTTGTTACGCAAAAAATATTGAAAAATTATCATTGAATCGACTTGAGAAAGGCGACAAGCAGAATTCAAGATATAAGAATGTTGATGATGATCCTAGAGGTCCTTGGAAGGCTGGGGATACGCTCCGAAATGAAGTACGTGATTATGCTGTATTTCCTGTTGTCGGACCAAATGGTGCTGAGCACTGGCCTTCCGATGGAACGAGTTGGCGTTATACAAAAGACAAGTTTGAGGAACTTATCCAAGATAATAGAATTTGGTTTGGAAAGAATGGAACCGCTCGCCCTGCAATAAAAAGATTCTTGTCTGAGGTAGACACAACGATGCCTGCTACTACGTGGTGGTCATATCAGGATGTGGGTCACAATGATGAAGCCAAAAAGGAAAGCAAAGCATTATTTGGGAAAGGTGTATTCTCAACTCCAAAACCTGAGCGGTTAATAGAGCGCATACTTACCTTGGCAACAAATCCTGGGGATCTAGTTTTAGACTCTTTTGCTGGTTCCGGTACTACCGGCGCAGTAGCACACAAAATGGGGCGTCGTTGGA
>NZ_LAMX01000036.1:0-25000 GCF_001275035.1 Rheinheimera sp. KL1 | reverse complement strand
GAGATCGTCGCCTTGGTGAGCCATTACCTCACCAACTAGCTAATCCCACGTAGGCGCATCCGATAGCATGTGGCCCGAAGGTCCCACACTTTGGTCCGTAGACATTATGCGGTATTAACAGTCGTTTCCAACTGGTATCCCCCTCTATCGGGCAGCTTCCTACGCATTACTCACCCGTCCGCCGCTAGGTCCGAAAACCCCGCTCGACTTGCATGTGTTAGGCCTGCCGCCAGCGTTCAATCTGAGCCATGATCAAACTCTTCAATTAAAGTTTAATTGCTACCGAAGTAGCTGCTCAGTATCACTGACTTAAAACATATTTCTATGTAAGTCACTTCACTGATAGTTATTCTTTGTGCGATTGCTCGCTGCAGAATCTAAACCGTGAGTGCCCACACAGATGATTGATTGCTTATTGTTAAAGAGCAGTGCTTCACTTATGAAGCGAAAGTCGTTTATAATCAACGTCTTTCAGAATCTTTCGCTACAAACTATTTCGCTTTGGAAACCGTCTTCGCTGTCGATGGAGCGCATTATAGAGATCTCTGATTAAGCCGCAAGATCTTTTTTAAGAAAAGCTGTTCGACCGCTTAGTTTTTAACCTAATCCGGTTTTTATGCTTATTTCCCGTACAAAATTTGTTTAAAAAAACGGATCCTCGGCCGGATCCGAACGATCAAGCCATCAGAGAAAGGCCACAAAAGATCCTGTTTTAGCCACGGCATCTTTTTTGCTACTGCTTTTGCTATAGTGCCGCAGATGTAATGAAGCAAAAAGCTGAACTCAGCTATAGAGCCCTACTCTATATAGAAGAAGATGGAGAACGAACAGATGGTGCAGAAGCGCCCGGACTATCAGCCCTTGATCCTGCTGATAGAAGATAATCGTGAAGTCAGACTTGCAGCCCGTTTTGTGCTGGAAGATCTAGGCTATCGAGTTGAAGAGCTGGAAAACCCGGTACAAGCCCGCGATTGGTTGCAACACCAACTCCCTGATCTGATTTTGTTGGATATGAATTTTCAACTCGATACAACTTCAGGCGAAGAGGGATTGCGCTTGTTACGTTATCTGCAGCAACAGGAGTATGACATTCCCGTAGTAGCCATGACAGCTTGGTCCAATACTCAATTAGTAGTCCAAGCCATGCAGGCAGGTGCTGCTGATTTTATTGAAAAGCCGTGGAACAACCAGCGACTTCAACAGATTCTGCAGCAACAACTCAAGTTGTCTACTTTGACACGACAGAATAAAGCCCTGCACCAGCAGCTTGTGACACCAAAGATTGAGTTCGTTTGGCGCAGCAGTCAGATGTTGACACTGATGCAGCAGTTACAAACCGTAGCAGCTACAGAGGCAAATATCCTGCTGACCGGCGAAAATGGCACAGGCAAAAGCCAGTTAGCCCAGTGGCTACACCAACATTCTGCGCGTGCAAACGGCCCTTTGATTTCAGTGAATATGGCTGCTATCCCTGAATCTCTGTTTGAAAGCGAACTCTTTGGTCATAAAAAGGGCGCCTTTACCGATGCTAAAGAAGCTCGGACCGGGCGTTTTAGTCTGGCCAAAGGTGGTACCTTATTTCTGGATGAAATTGCCTGCCTTCCACTGGCACAACAAGCTAAGTTGTTACGAGTGTTGGAGTCTGGCCACTACGAAGCTATTGGATCCAGTCAAACTGAACAAAGTGATCTGCGTTTGATCGCCGCAACTAATGCTGACTTTTCCGTGTTAATCCAGCAGGGCCATTTCAGGCAGGATTTGTATTACAGGTTGAATACACTGGAATTTCGTATCCCTGCGCTACGTGAAAGACCTGAAGATATTGCTCCGCTGTGTCAATTTTTCCTACAAAAACATGGCCAGCGCTACCATAAACTAGATTTGACGATACATCACAGCGCCTTAAGCCGATTACAGCAGTATCAGTGGCCTGGCAATATCAGAGAACTGAGCCACCTGATCGAACGCGCCGTGTTGTTAAGCCAAAGCAAAGAGATCTCACTACAAGAATTAACCTTACCAGAGCCGCAACCCATACTGACGACTCAAGCAACGTCCCTGCCCATGATGACACTGGAGCAAGCTGAACTGGCTTTGATCCATCAGGCACTGCAACTTTGCCAGGGCAACAAACAAAAAACCGCTGAAAAACTGGGTATCACTAAATCCTCTTTGTACCGCAGGTTAGAAAGGTATGGTCTTGAAGTCTGACAGTATAGAAACGCAAAGTAACAGACAATCTCAGCTCATCGCTTTCATTAGTTTTGGGCTGGCTCTGCTGATTTGTTGGATCTGGAGCTATTGGTGGGTCTGGCTATGCAGTGGCTGTGCTTTTATTGTGATTAACAGATGGCAGTATCGCGCCAGACAACAGACTATCGCAGCCTTTCGTCGTACCAGTGTGCAGTTGGAAGCCATGCAAAATCAGGATTATGGTTTGCAGGCTAAAGCGGTTTTTCGTGCCGGCATTGCTGCACAGTTACAATGCCAGCTACAACAACTCAGTGAGCAGTTACAACAGCGAAAAAGTTATTTTGATGAACAGCAATTTTTGCTCTACCGACTGATTGATCAGTTAAACACACCCATTCTGGTATTTGATCACAAACAACAACTCAGTTATGCCAATAACGAATTCAGCCAATTGTTTGATCGTCCCTGGCAAAGCATGCGCCATGCTTCAGCACAAAGCCTCGGCTTGAATGCCTCACCACACTGGAACTTTGTTAATAAAGAAAAAGCAAACCAGTGGCAGATCCGCCAGAGTCGTTTCCTGGATCAAGGCCAGCGCCACCAATTGTTAGTGTTTATCAATATTCAGGCTGCGCTACGGGAAACTCAGTTACAGGCCTGGCAGCAGTTAATCCGGGTTCTGAGTCATGAAATTCATAATTCGCTGACACCAGTACAAAGTTTATCCGAGTATTTACAACATAAACTACCAGCGGGTCGGGAGCACGAAGCACTGGGTATCATCCGTGAGCGTAGCCAGCATTTACAAGAGTTTGTCAGCCGTTATGCAGAACTGAATAAAGAACTGCGGATCCAGCACCAGCAGATCAATGCCAGCCAGCTGTTTTACTCTTTGCAACTGCTCTTTCAGCAACATCAGCTCCAGGCGAAGGGTACAGATCTGGTATTTAACAGTGATCTGATGCTGTTACAGCAGGTACTCATTAATTTGATCAAGAACGCTATTGAAGCAAAAAGTCCTGCTGGCACCATTCAACTGAATTTCAGTCTACGAAACCAGCGTCTTGAAATTCAGCTTTTGGACAAAGGCACTGGCTTGACTAATCAGCAGGATTTGTTTGTGCCTTTTTACAGCACTAAACCACAAGGTCAAGGTATAGGTTTGGCTTTATGCAGGCAGATCATTGAACAGTTGGGCGGAGAATTAGTTCTGAACAACAGAACTGATGGTACAACAGGAGCATGCGCCACCATACTGCTGCCACAAAGTTAATTTCTATAAAAGCGTCCGGTTCCGGAATCAGATCGTCCGAATTCGGACGCTCCTCACAACTCATCTCTGTTATTAATAAAAATATCTATTTGAATTAGCAACTTAACCTTTGGCACATCCTTTGCTGATTTAATAAAGGTTTAGCTATATCGACATACACACCCTCACTGTCACCATTCGATCTAGCTTGGCTTGAATTCAATGATCAGATACAAGGCAAAAAATCAGTATGGATATCAAACGAGAAAAAACTCCTGCACTCTGGAAAAAACCAGTGTTAGTTTTGACCGCTCTGACTGCTTTAGTTCTGATGGGGACCTTATTCGCCTCTCCATCGTCTCAATACAAAGTGGCGCAATCCGGTTTATTACTGGGCACTGTCAAGCGTGGCGATCTGCAAGTGACAGTGGATGGTTATGGCGTACTGCGCTCAGATAAGCAAAAACTGATCAGCGCTTTAGCGCCAGCCACGGTAGAAGAAGTGGTATTAAAAGCGGGGGCTGTGGTTCAAGCTGATTCCATCATACTGCGATTGAGTGATCCAGATCTGATGCAACAGCTCGAAACAGCTAGCATGGCCACAGCACAAGAGCATGCCAATTTCCGTCGCCAACATTTAAACAACCAGCGGGACATTCTGACCGAAGAAGGTCGCTTTGCCGAGTTAGATGCGCGTTATCAAATGCTGGTATTACGTCACAGCGCTGAAGCTGAAATGGCAGCTCAAGGCATAGTTTCACAATTGAGTTTTCAGGCCACAGTGCTGGAAAAGTCTCAACTGGAAAAGCAGGTTGAGTTGCAAAAGCAGCGACTGGAGCAACTGAAGCTGGTCAATCAGGAGGCTTTGACTATTTCGCAAGAACAACTCAATCAGGCCATAGCCCGCGAGCAACGTTTAAAGCAGCGTTTTGAACAATTGACAGTGCGCGCAGGTATTGAAGGCGTTCTACAGCGCGTCCCGGTTGAACTTGGACAAAGTGTAACTGCAGGACAAGAACTAGCTTTGGTAGGCAGCGATAAAGACTTATTAGCACTCGTTCGGGTATCTCAGAGTAAAGCCGAGCAAATCCGGCCAGGTCAAAAAGCCCGAATTAACACCAGACGTGAACAAGCGGATGCAGTGGTTAGCAGGGTGACCCCTCAAGTTGTGGAAGGCACTATAGAAGTTGAGCTCACTTTTGTAGATGCAGTCCCCGCCTCCGCCCGCCCAGAACTGAATATAGATGCACAGATTTTTACCGCTGAACTAACCAATACTTTATATCTGGAACGCCCGGTGAATGGCCAAAGCCATAGCCAAACGCAATTGTTTAAGCTGGATCCAAAAACCGCTACGTTATCCGCCACTACGATACAGTTTGGCGACGAAGCCGGACGTTTTTTACAACTACAACAAGGCGCCTTAGAGGGCGAGCAATTCGTCCTGTCGGACATGACCGGATTTCAGGACGCCGACAGGATCAGCGTTGTTCGTTAACTACTAATTAGCAAAGGAACTTTTATGCAGCACCCCACTATTCTGATGCAAGGCATCACCAAAATTTTTGCCACAGATGAAATGGAAACCCATGCCTTAAGGGGCATAGACCTAACAATCAACTCTGGCGATTTCGTCTCCATTTGTGGTCCATCTGGTTGTGGTAAATCGACTCTATTGTCTTTGCTTGGCTTACTGGATATGCCTAGTAGCGGTAGCTATCAGATCGAAGGCAAAGAAGTCAGCGGCTTAAGCCTAAGCGAAGCGGCTTTTATTCGTAATGAGAAAATAGGTTTTATTTTTCAGTCTTTTAACTTGATAGATGAGCTGACTGTATTCGACAACATAGCCCTGCCGCTGCGCTATCGTCACCCATCTGTTACCAAAGCTCAAATTGAAGAACGTGTGATGACTTGCCTCAAAATCGTAGATATGGCGCACAGAGCAGGCCATAGACCGAACCAGTTATCCGGTGGGCAGCAGCAACGTATTGCGATAGCCCGTGCTTTGGTGGGAAACCCGGCTTTACTCTTAGTCGATGAGCCCACTGGTAACCTCGACTCCAGAAATGGCGACGCCGTAATGGATATGTTGTGTGAGCTGAATAACAAGGGCACGACCCTATGCATGGTAACGCACGACCCACGTTATGCCGATATGGCCAGCCGCAAACTGTATTTATTGGATGGGCGCATTCTGGATAGTGACGGTACACCAGTCCAGCAGCAACCCCCAGCTTTACGCCAGGTTGCAGCTCAGTAACCGTGCTATTGAGCGGCACAAGCCGACAAAAAAGGAGTGAAAGATGCAACTCAGCCGACTTTTTACATGCGGTATTAGCTTAAGCCTATTGGTCAGTTTACTGAATTTGTTGCCTGCCTTACGAAGTGTCTGGCCATTACAAAGCAGCTGGCTGTTATTGGCATTCGGTTTTTTACAATTAGTATGTCTGCTGGTTTTTGCACTGTTGGTTTCACTGCTGGAACAGAACCAAAGACAAATCAATGCCGGTCGGATATCTCCGGCACAAGGACAATAAGATGATTTCCAGCAAAGACTTCTCTACTGCGCTTTACAGGCTTAGCAAAGCCAAAGGGTATGCCGCCACTGTGGTACTGACGCTAGGATTAGCACTAGGTTCATTGGTTGCCATGTTTAATCTGAATTATCAGATCTTAGCGGCACCTCTGCCTTATGCGGACGAAGACCAGCTTGTGGTTGGTAGCACAGCCTGGCTGGAAAAAGACGGATCTGTAATGTACCCACGCGTGCTGCCGGTCGGTATATTCCGACAGCTTTATCCCAAGCCCTCAGAGCTTTTAAGCGATCAGGCACTTTTTAGCTTTTCTTACGTAGGTATGACACTGCGGGATCTGGCAAATAGCCCCCAAGTCCAGATTGCCTACACAACGCCAGGTTATATGCGGATGTTCCAAATGCCGCTGTTACATGGCAGGGCATTCAGCGCAGATGAAGATGTAGGTAGTCATCAACCTGTAGCCTTGCTTAGTGAAAAGATCTGGCGCGAACACTATCAGGCGGATCCAAACACTTTGGGTCGAACCGTACAGATAGGCAATCAGTCATTTAGAGTCATAGGCATTATTGCAGCTACTTTTCAGGAGCCCGCGCTGACAGGTCCGGCACGCAAAAATGATATCTGGTTACCTTGGGATTATGCTCCTGGCGCAAATGCTAGCCCTGGTGATATCAGCGGAGCTCACTTTTATTTGGCGAAACTGAAAGATGCCAGCTTACTTCAGGCGTTCGAGCAGGAGTTAAGGCCACAAATTCAGCAAAAATTTCAGGAGGCAGTTGCAGCAATTCCAGCTCAGGCTGGGCGCACTGCACGCTTTCATGCCGAACCATTGCGGCAAATGATGGACGGAGATAGCAGCAAAGCCACGCTGTCGATGCTGATCGGTAGTGTGCTGTTAGTGCTGATCGCTGCTGCTAATATTACCAACTTATTATTGTCCCACGCCGCCCGCCAGCAACGCAGCATGAGTATTCAGGCTGCACTCGGAGCGCAGCGACACCACCTATTGGGCGCAGTATTGGCTGAACTCACTTGGTTACTAACAGCAGCGCTGCTGGTCGCTTTTGTTGTAGCCGAAGGTGCTTATGCGTTGTTATGGGCTTATGCGGGTACCACTCTGCCGCGACTAAGCGAGCTGGGTATGGACTGGCCCACTTTGGCTTTTGCACTCTTGGTCAGTCTGCTGCTGGCTATTGGATTTGCGACCTTGATCAGCAGGCAAATCAACTACCAGGCGCTGCAACAAAACCTACAAAGCAGCGGCAAAGGCAATGGCGTGCAGATCAGCGGCCGAACACGGCAGTTGTTGATTGGCGCTCAGGTGATGCTGGCCGGCCTGCTGCTCATTTGTAGCGCACAGGTGCTGCTGCAGTCGTTACAACAACTGCGCCAGCAAGTAGGTTTTACCAGCAGTGATCGCTATCAAGTTACCATTGACGATACGACACCAGTACCGGATCCCAGCTTGCCACTAGAGCAACGACGCGCAGTGTATCGTCAACAAAAGGACGAGCTGATGCAGGTGCGTGATATTCTGCTACAACATCCGGCGGTACAGACAGCCTCAGTCAGCAATTATCCACCGATTTCTTTTGATGGTTATTATGGTTCGGCAAGTTTTATAGCTTCGCCAGATAGCCCGACTCAACTGCTATTCAGCCGGGCGGTGTATACCGATCAGTATTATTTGCCGCTGTTTGATATCAAGTTAGTGCAAGGTCGCAACTTCACAGCACAGGAAATCAGCTCACAAGCACTGGTGGTGATCATTAACCAGGCACTGGCACTGCAGCTGCGACCGGATGGTGACGTGGTTGGCCAGCGGCTTTATTCACCGGATGGCAGTCTCGCATTTGAAATTATAGGTGTAAGCCAGAATCATCAGTTGCCGGATCTCTGGTCACCGCATGAGACAGGCCGCAGTTACTTAACCCGCAACCTTGGCACTACAGCCAATCTGCAATTACAACTCAAACCAGGTATGCAGATTGACAAAACCGCCATCAACCAGGCAATGGCGCAGATCTCCGCCAACTATAGGGCAGCTAATATCTATAGCATTGAAGATAACATCGACAAGGTGCGACTACGTAACTATCTGACAGCTGCTACCACGACCACACTGGTGCTGCTGAGCTTCCTACTCGCTGCTATCGGTATTTATGGCGTGCTGAGTTACAGCGTGCAACAGCGTCGTTTTGAATTAGGTGTGCGAATGGCCCTTGGCGCTCGTCCAACGACTATTGTTCGCCAATTGCTGAGCGAAAATCTGAAACCTGTTTGTGCTGGTTTAGCAGTGGCGGCAGTGCTGCTGGCTATCCTCTGGCTTGGTCTGCGACACACAATGTTCACAGTGGAACTGTCAGCTGGCGGTTTTGTCCTGCCTCTTGCGCTGATAGTGCTGTTAACGCTACTGACATCGTTATTGTCGGTGTGGGGCATTATCCGCAAACCTGCTAATTATGCATTACGAGGACAATAACATGCAGTAGCACCGTCTACAGACAGCGGCTAAGCCGTTGACAGCGCTCTGTTCTGACCACTATTCCGGCGTTCGGCCTGACGCTACGCGCGTTGGGTTCGATCGCTCCATGACACTATAACGACTCTTGACCATCCGAATTGCGCTGGGTATACGCCCAGCTCTTCTGTTTCGCCAATCTCACACTGCGTTTTCACTATAAGCCATTCCAGCATTATTATTATGGTTGCAGCTGCGCAGGCTTGTCATCAAAGTTCGGGTAAGTTGGTCCGTTCCCTTGTTTGCAGGAGCTTGGCTATCGCGCTTTAAGCGCTCTTATTGCAATCGGTTTGTTAGTCATGCTTTGACATATTAACTATAAATGCGCCTGGTAAAACGCTGATCAACCAGATGTTCAGAAACGGGCAAGAGCAAGATTAATCGAAGGCGATTGAGGGACAAACAGGGTATGCACTCTTTTTACCACGAATAAATAGGCTTTCATTTAAGGGTGCATTTGTATCAGCCACTAAATTTGGACAAAAAAAAGGCCAGCTTACGCTGGCCTTTTTATTTGGAGTCTTACTTACTCAGCTGCTGTTTCTTCAGCTGGTAATGCAGCACCGGCCACTTCTGGACGGTCTACTAACTCGATGTAAGCCATTGGTGCGTTGTCGCCAGCACGGAAGCCACACTTCAGAATACGAGTGTAACCACCTGGACGGGCGTTATAACGTGGACCTAACACGTTAAATAACAAACCAACTACTTCTTTATCACGTGTACGAGCAAAAGCTAAACGGCGGTTTGCAACGCTATCATTTTTCGCCAGTGTAATCAGAGGCTCGATTACGCGACGTAACTCTTTTGCTTTTGGCAGAGTCGTTTTGATGATTTCGTGCTTCACCAACGAGCTAGCCATGTTGCGGAACATTGCAGTACGGTGACTGCTGTTCCGGTTTAACTGACGACCACTCTTGCGATGGCGCATGATCTATTCCTTCTTACTAAACCAGGAACTGGAATCTGGTTAGTCTTTATTTACCAAACTTGCTGGCGGCCAGTTTTCCAGGCGCATGCCTAAAGATAAACCGCGTGAAGCCAACACGTCTTTGATTTCGGTAAGCGACTTTTTACCCAGGTTAGGAGTCTTCAACAACTCAACCTCGGTACGTTGTACCAGATCACCGATGTACTGTATCTGCTCTGCTTTTAAGCAGTTAGCAGAACGAACTGTTAACTCTAAATCATCAACTGGACGTAACAGAATCGGATCGAACTCCGGTTTCTCTTCACGTTTTTCTGGTTCGCTCTTGTCGCGTAATTCTACGAAGAATTCCAGCTGTTCAGCCAAAATAGTCGCAGCACGACGAATTGCTTCCTCTGGCTCTACTGTGCCATTGGTTTCCATGTCGATAACTAGCTTGTCCAGGTCAGTACGCTGTTCTACACGAGCAGCTTCAACTGAGTAGGCAATACGCTCTACCGGGCTGAAAGATGCGTCCAGTAACAGACGACCAATTGGACGTTCGTCATCCTCTGAGGATACGCGGGCCGAAGCAGGAACATAACCACGACCACGTTGAACTTTCAGGCGCATACTGAATTCAGTTTCACCAGTCAGGTTGCATATTACGTGCTCTGGGTTAACGATCACTACACCGTCACCACGCTGGATATCACCAGCAGTTACAGGGCCAGCACCTTTCTTAGTTAAAGTCAGAGTGACTTCGTCTTTGTCTTCCAGGCGGACGGCTAAACCTTTCAGGTTCAGTAAAATATCAATGATATCTTCCTGAACACCTTCTTTGGCGCTGTACTCATGAAGAACGCCGTCGATCTCCACTTCGGTCACTGCACAACCTGGCATAGACGAAAGTAAAATACGACGCAACGCGTTGCCCAAGGTATGCCCGAAACCGCGCTCAAGTGGTTCCAAAGTAACTTTGGCACGAGTTGGGTTGATTTTTTCGATACCAACTAATCTCGGCTTAAGGAATTCGGTGACAGAACCCTGCATTTTATCCTCTCTTAAGAAAACGCCTTACTACTTAGAGTAAAGCTCGACGATTAACTGTTCGTTGATGTCAGCAGACAAGTCTGAACGCTCTGGAACACGTTTGAAAACGCCTTCCATCTTCTTGGTGTCTACTTCGATCCAAGTTGGTTTTTCGCGTTGTTCAGAAATCTCTAAAGCAGCAACGATACGCGCTTGCTTCTTCGCTTTCTCACGAACGGCGATCACTTGATCAGGTGACACAGCGTAAGATGGGATGTTTACCACAGCGCCATTAACCATAATAGCTTTGTGGCTTACTAACTGACGTGCTTCTGCACGCGTGCTAGCCAGACCCATGCGATAAACCACGTTGTCTAAACGGCCTTCAAGTAACTGAAGTAAGTTTTCGCCAGTGTTACCTTTCAAACGAGCAGCTTCTTTGTAATAGTTACGGAACTGCTTCTCTAATACGCCATAAATACGACGTACTTTTTGTTTTTCGCGTAATTGTAAACCGTAGTCTGATAAACGACCGCGACGAGCGCCGTGCTGACCAGGAGCAGTAGTTAAATTACACTTTGAATCAATTGCTCTAACGCCGCTTTTCAGGAACAGATCTGTACCTTCGCGACGACTTAACTTGAGCTTAGGACCCAAATATCTTGCCATCTTCTTTCTCCAATAATCCTAGAAGCGCTTATTACACGCGACGTTTTTTCGGTGGACGGCAACCATTGTGTGGAATTGGCGTCACGTCGGTGATATTCGTAATGCGGTAACCAGCTGCATTCAGAGCACGAATCGCTGATTCGCGGCCTGGACCTGGACCGTTTACAAACACTTCAAGGTTCTTCAGACCATATTCTAACGCGGCAGTACCAGCACGTTCAGCAGCAACCTGTGCAGCAAACGGCGTAGACTTACGCGAACCACGGAAACCTGAACCACCAGCAGTTGCCCAGCAAAGAGCGTTACCCTGGCGATCGGTGATCGTGACTATGGTGTTGTTGAAAGAGGCATGGATATGAGCCATACCGTCAGAAACTTGCTTTTTTACTCTTTTACGAGTACGAACTGGTGCTTTAGCCATGTTTTACCCCGTCCTATTTCTTAATAGCTTTGCGTGGGCCCTTGCGGGTACGCGCATTAGTTTTAGTGCGCTGACCACGAACAGGCAGACTACGACGGTGGCGTAAACCACGGTAACAACCCAGGTCCATTAAACGCTTGATGTTTAATGTAATCTCACGACGTAAGTCACCTTCTACAGTGTACTTACCTACTTCGTCACGAAGAGAGTCAAGCTCTGCGTCAGACAAAGAAGAGATTTTGCGAGTTTCTTCAATACCCACTGCAGCTAAGATAGCTTTTGAGCGGGTTTTACCGATACCAAAAACATACGTCAAAGAGATGACAGCATGTTTATTATCGGGGATGTTAATGCCAGCGATACGGGCCACTAACGTTCTCCTATAAAAGATTAAAAGGGTGCCGATTTGAAAAGCCCGTAAGGATACTCAAACGGCGGCCATATTGCAACAATAAGTCGGGGCTAGACTAAAAAGCCTAGCCCTGACCTATAATTTTTTCTGCTGTTAGCCTTGACGTTGCTTGTGCTTAGGCTCTACACAAATTACACGCACAACATTGTTGCGCTTGATAACTTTGCAGTTACGGCAGATCTTCTTAACGGAAGCTCGTACTTTCATGACTTAACTCCGCAAAATTACCTTAACGGCCGTAGCCTTAAGATTTGCCTTTTTAAGTACAGACTCATACTGATGAGACATCAGATGGGTTTGTACCTGTGCCATAAAGTCCATAATAACCACTACGATAATCAGTAAAGATGTACCGCCGAAGTAGAATTGCACATTCCATGCAACCATCATGAACTCAGGAACCAAACAGATAAAGGTGATATACGCCGCGCCAGCTAAGGTTAAACGTGTCATTACTTTATCAATGTATTTAGATGTCTGCTCACCAGGACGAATACCAGGGATGAAGGCACCAGACTTTTTCAGGTTGTCTGCTGTATCACGTGGGTTAAATACCAACGCAGTATAGAAGAAACAGAAAAAGATGATCGCAGCAGCATATAAAACCATATACAGCGGCTGACCCGGAGATAAGGTTAACGCCACTTCCTGTAGGAAGTTAGCAACCATACCTTCGCCTGACCCAAACCAGCTGGCAATTGTACCAGGGAACAGGATTATGCTTGAAGCAAAGATTGGTGGTATTACACCAGCCATATTGACCTTCAGAGGTAAGTGACTGCTTTGAGCAGCAAATACCTGACGGCCTTGTTGGCGTTTGGCGTAATTAACCACAATGCGACGTTGACCGCGTTCGAAGAAAACTACGAACCAAGTAACAGCCACAACAATGGCTCCAATCGCTAATAAAAGCAAAAAGTGCAAATCGCCTTGACGTGCCTGCTCAATCGTCTGACCAATGGCAGACGGGAAGCCAGCAACAATACCGGTGAAAATCAGCAACGAAATACCATTACCAATACCACGTTCAGTAATTTGCTCACCTAACCACATTAAAAACATGGTACCGGTGACCAAACTGATCACAGCAGTGATTGTAAAACCTAAACCTGGGTTTACTACTAAACCGGGCATCAGGTTTGGCAAACCGGTAGAGATACCGATTGCCTGGACTATTGCCAATCCTAAGGTACCGTAACGTGTATACTGATTGATTTTACGCTTGCCTGCCTCGCCTTCCTTCTTCAATTCAGCCAGCGTGGGATGAACCACGGTTAACAGCTGAACAATTATAGAAGCAGAAATATAAGGCATAATGCCAAGTGCAAATACAGATGCACGCTCAAGGGCGCCACCGCTGAACATGTTAAACATTTCAACGATGGTGCCTTTTTGTTGCTCGAATAATTGAGCCAGCACGGCGGCGTCAATTCCAGGAATTGGCACAAATGAGCCTAATCGAAAAACGATTATGGCCAAAAGTACGAACAACAGACGGGCTTTCAGCTCGCTGAAGCCGCCTTTTGCACTTTTTGTATCCGAACCTGGTTTTGCCATCGCGTACTATCCTTATTATTCTTCGACTTTGCCGCCAGCGGCTTCAATCGCAGCACGCGCACCTTTAGTTACGCTTAAGCCTTTAACTGTGACTGGACGAGTAATCTCACCAGACAACACAACTTTAGCGAATTTCACGGTACGAGAAATGATATTAGCTTCCATCAGGCTTGCTAAATCAGCTACATCACCAGCTACAGCTGCCAGCTCGTGTAAACGAACTTCAGCAGATACTAAGCCTTTGCGTGATGTAAAACCGAACTTAGGCAGACGTTGTTTCAGAGGCATTTGACCGCCTTCGAAACCTGGACGTACTTTACCGCCTGAGCGAGATTTCAAACCTTTATGACCACGACCACCAGTCTTGCCTAAGCCAGAACCGATACCACGACCTAAACGGCGTTTCTCTTTTTTAGCACCTGGTGCAGGAGATAACGTATTTAAAAACATTTATTACTCCTCCACTTTAACCATGTAATACACAGTGTTGATCATACCGCGCACTGAAGGTGTATCTTCCAGTGTGACAGTGTGACCAATACGGCGTAAGCCTAAACCTACTAAAGTCGCTTTGTGCTTCGGTAAACGACCGATGCTTGACTTAGTTTGGGTTACTGTAACAGTCTTTTTAGACATGGCAAATTACCCCAGAATGTCGTCAACGCGTAAGCCACGCTTCGCAGCAACCTGAGCTGGCGATTTGATCGCAGACAGGGCGTTGATAGTAGCGCGAACTACGTTGATTGGGTTGGTTGAGCCGTAGCACTTAGACAGAACGTTCTGTACACCTGCTACTTCTAACACTGCGCGCATTGCACCACCGGCGATGATACCAGTACCTTCAGACGCCGGCTGCATATACACGTTGGAACCAGCGTGGATACCTTTAACCGGGTGGTGAAGAGTGTTACCGTTTAACTCAACTTGAGTCATGTTACGACGAGCTTTTTCCATTGCTTTTTGAATAGCAGCTGGTACTTCACGCGCTTTACCGTAACCGAAACCGATACGACCATTACCGTCACCCACAACTGTTAAAGCGGTGAAGGAGAAAATCCGGCCACCTTTAACAACTTTGGAAACACGGTTAACAGCAACCAGCTTCTCTTGTAAATCAGATTGTTGTTTAGCTTCTACGTTAGCCATGATCTACTCCTAGAATTGAAGACCGGCTTCACGCGCCGCATCAGCTAATGCTTGCACACGACCGTGATACTGGAAACCGCTACGGTCAAAAGCACATTTACTGATGCCTTTAGCCACTGCACGTTCAGCAATCGCTTTACCTACAGCTTTAGCAGCGTCGATATTACCGGTGTACTTCAATGATTCACGGATTGATGCTTCAACAGTGGAAGCAGCAACAATCACTTCAGCATTTGGTGCGATAAGCTGGGCGTAAATGTGACGTGGTGTACGATGTACAACCAGGCGGTTCGCACCTTGTTCGATAATTGTTCTGCGAACGCGTTTAGCGCGGCGCAGACGAGCAAGTTTCTTATCCATCGTCCTACCCTACTTTTTCTTCGCTTCTTTACGACGCACGTTTTCGTTAGCGTAGCGAACACCTTTACCTTTATAAGGCTCTGGTTTACGGTACGCGCGGATGTTTGCAGCAACTTGACCAACTAATTGCTTGTCAGAACCTTTCACCAACACTTCTGTTTGAGAAGGTGTTTCGATCGTAATACCAGCTGGTACTTCGAACGCAACAGGGTGAGAAAAGCCCAGGCTCAGGTTTAACACTTTGCCTTCTGCTTTTGCACGGTAACCAACACCAACTAATTCCAGCTTTTGAGTGTAACCTTCGGTCACACCAATCACTAAATTGTTGATCAACGCGCGAGCGGTACCCGCTTGTGCGTCAGCGTTTGCGATGCCATCGCGAGGAGTCGTACGCAGTACGTTACCTTCAACAACAACTTCGACTGCAGGGTTAACGTTCAACGTTAACTCGCCATTTTTACCCTTTACTGTCAGGTTTTGGCCATTCAGTGTAATTGTTACACCTGCAGGAACCGTGACGGGGGCCTTAGCAACACGAGACATAGTTACCCTCCGTTACGCTACATAGCCGATGATTTCACCACCGATACCAACCTTGCGCGCGGCACGGTCAGTCATTAGCCCTTTAGATGTAGACACGATAGCCACACCTAAACCACCCATTACTTTTGGTAACTCGCCGCGTTTCTTATAGATACGCAGACCTGGACGGCTAACACGATCGATAGTTTCAATTACTGATTTGCCCTGGAAATACTTTAACGTAACTTCCAGCTCTGCCTTAACATCAGCAGATACAACGAAATCTTCGATGTAACCTTCGTCTTTTAATACTTTCGCGATGGCAACCTTCAATTTTGAAGATGGCATCTTAACCGCAAACTTTTTGGCAGCTTGGCCGTTGCGGATGCGAGTAAACATATCCGCTACTGGATCTTGCATGCTCATAGCTGTTACTCCCGTGATTCTTACCAGCTAGCCTTACGAAGGCCAGGAATTTCACCGCGCATCGCTGCTTCACGTACCTTGATCCGGCTCATGCCAAATTTACGAAGATAACCGTGAGGACGACCTGTTACACGACAACGATTACGTTGACGCGAAGGGCTTGAATCACGCGGTAACGACTGCAACTTCAGAACTGCTGCCCAACGGTCTTCGTCAGAAGTCGCCGGATTTGCAATCAGATCTCTCAGTGCATGACGTTGCTCAGCGTATTTGGCTACCAGTACCGCACGCTTTGCTTCGCGCGCTTTCATTGATTGTTTTGCCATGACCCTACACCTTATTTCTTGAATGGGAAGTTAAACGCGGCAAGTAATGCACGCCCTTCATCATCAGTACGAGCTGTAGTAGTGATAGTGATATCTAAACCACGTACCGCATCTACTTTATCGTAATCGATTTCAGGGAATATAATTTGCTCACGAACGCCCATGCTGTAGTTACCACGGCCGTCAAACGACTTAGGATTCACACCGCGGAAGTCGCGGATACGAGGAATAGCAATAGATACTAAACGCTCGAAGAAATCCCACATACGTTCGCCACGCAGGGTCACTTTTGCACCAATAGGGTAGCCTTCACGGATTTTGAAACCAGCTACTGATTTACGAGCCTTGGTCACCAATGGCTTTTGGCCAGAGATAGCAGTTAAATCTGCTACTGCGTTCTCAAGGATCTTCTTATCAGCTACTGCTTCACCCACACCCATGTTCAGTGTGATTTTAACAATCCGAGGGACTTGCATGACGCTCGTGTAGCCGAACTGTTTAAACAGCTCTGGAACTACGGTGTCTTTATAAATTTCATGCAGTTTCGCCATCGTATTACTCCAATAGCAATTAAATTACTTCGTTATTCGATTTGAAGAAGCGAACTTTTTTGCCATCTTCAAAACGGAAACCTACACGATCAGCCTTTCCAGTTTTTGGATTGAAGATCGCTACATTTGAAACGTGAATTGAGGCTTCTTTCTCAACGATGCCACCTGGGGTGTTCAACGCTGGGATTGGCTTCTGGTGCTTCTTAACGAAATTAACGCCAGAAACATAAACACGGCCTTCAGCTACTAAAACTTTCAGAACCTTGCCAGTTTTGCCTTTGTCCTTACCAGTAAGAACAATAACCTCATCATCACGACGGATTTTATTAGCCATTGTGACTCCTTACAGTACTTCTGGGGCCAGGGATACGATCTTCATGAACTTATCGCCACGAAGTTCGCGCGTTACCGGTCCAAAAATACGTGTACCGATCGGTTCCAGCTTGGCGTTTAATAACACCGCTGCATTGCGATCAAAACGGATTAATGACCCGTCCTGACGACGTACGCCTTTGCGTGTACGCACCACCACAGCATTCAGAACGTCACCTTTTTTGACCTTACCGCGAGGAATTGCTTCCTTAACGGTGATCTTGATAACGTCACCAATTGCTGCATAACGGCGATGCGAACCACCTAAGACCTTAATACACATTACGCTGCGCGCGCCGCTGTTGTCTGCGACTTCCAGCATAGATTGCATCTGGATCATCTTAGTGCTCCGCTATTCCACTACTATAACCCTCTCGGGTTACGCTGCTTTCGACTATAAACTACCCCCAACAAAAGGGCGCGTGATTATAACAGCACTTTTGTACAAATGGTAGCCTTTAGTCAAACGAGAAAAAAACGGCCCCGAAGGGCCGTTTTCGCTTACATCTTAATCATTAAGATGCAGATTCGACGACAGAAACCAGAGTCCATGACTTCGTCTTGGACAGAGGACGGCATTCGCGAATAGTCACGATGTCGCCTTCTTTACACTGATTTGTTTCATCATGTACGTGCAGTTTGGTAGTACGTGTAATGAATTTCCCATAGATTGGGTGCTTCACGTGACGTTCGATAGCAACAGTAATAGACTTATCCATTTTGTTGCTGATCACTTTACCTTGCAGGGTACGGGTGTTTTTTTCGCTCATTAGGCACCTGCCTTCTCGGTTAAGATAGTCTTAACACGCGCGATATCGCGACGCACTTGCTTTAACAAATGAGTCTGAGCCAGCTGACCTGTAGCTGCTTGCATGCGCAGGTTAAACTGCTCACGTAATAAGCCCAGTAATTCAGCGTTTAACTCTTCAACGCTTTTTACTTTCAGTTCGCTTGCTTTCATTACAATACCGTCCGCGTTACAAAGGTTGTCTTAAATGGAAGTTTGGCTGAAGCCAATGCAAATGCATGACGAGCCAGCTCTTCCGACACACCGTCCATTTCATAAAGGACTTTGCCAGGTTTAATCTGACAAACCCAATATTCCACGCTACCTTTACCACTACCCATACGAACTTCGAGTGGTTTTTCCGTCATTGGCTTGTCCGGGAACACGCGGATCCAGATTTTACCAACACGTTTAACGGCACGAGTCATGGCACGACGTGCAGATTCAATTTGACGTGAAGTCATTTGACCACGTTCAGTTGCTTTAAGTGCATAAGTACCGAAACTGACTTTGTCGCCTACCAGCGCCATGCCACGGTTACGTCCTTTGTGCACTTTACGAAATTTAGTACGTTTTGGTTGCAACATCGCTCAATACTCCTACTTAGCCTTGCGCGGAGCCGGTTTTTTCGGCGCCTTAGGCTGTTTGTCGTTGTTGGCGTTCGCGTTGTTGTTCAATGGCAGAGCTCCTAAGATCTCGCCTTTGAAAATCCAAACTTTCACACCAATGATACCGTAAGTAGTTAAAGCTTCTGATGTTGAGTAATCGATATCAGCACGCAGAGTGTGCAGTGGCACACGGCCTTCACGATACCATTCATCACGAGCAATCTCAGCACCGCCTAAACGGCCGCTGACCTGAACTTTGATACCTTTAGCGCCTAAACGCATTGCATTTTGTACCGCACGCTTCATAGCGCGACGGAACATAACACGACGTTCCAGCTGGCTGCTGATTGAATCAGCAACTAATTTGGCATCTAATTCCGGCTTACGGATTTCAGAGATATTGATCTGTGCAGGCACACCAGCGATAGTCGCTACGGCTTTGCGCAGTTTCTCAACGTCTTCACCTTTTTTACCGATGATCACGCCTGGACGAGCAGTGTGAATAGTCACACGGATGCTTTTCGCAGGACGTTCAATATCGATCCGGCTTACTGAAGCGGCTTTCAGTTCTTTTGTCAGATACTGACGAACTTTAAAGTCACCAACCAGGAAGTCCGGGAAGTCTTTTGTATTCGCGTACCAGGTTGAGCTCCAAGGCTTAGTGATACCTAGGCGAATACCATTAGGATGTACTTTCTGTCCCATTTCTCACTCCTAGTTATCAGCTACAACCACAGTAATGTGGCTGGTACGCTTGACGATACGGTCAGCACGGCCTTTAGCACGTGGCTTAATCCGCTTCATTGACGGACCTTCGTCAACAAACACAGTTTTCACTTTTAAAGTGTCGATATCGGCACCTTCGTTGTGTTCTGCGTTCGCAATGGCTGATAAAAGAACCTTTTTAACTAACTCAGCCGCTTTTTTCGGGCTGTAAGTTAAAACATTCAACGCCTTATCAACTGACAGGCCGCGGATTTGGTCAGCGACCAAACGAGCTTTCTGTGCAGAAGAACGGGCAAATTTGTGTTTAGCTAATGCTTCCATTTATTTACCCCTTAGCGCTTCTTGGCCTTTTTGTCGGCTGCGTGACCACGGTAAGTACGAGTAGGTGAGAACTCACCTAACTTGTGACCGACCATCTCTTCTGAGACAAGTACTGGTACATGCTGACGACCATTATGGACAGCGATGGTCAAACCGATCATTTGTGGAATGATCATTGAACGACGGCTCCAAGTCTTAATAGGCTTCTTGTCACCGCTTTCCAACGCTTTCTCTACCTTCTTCAACAAGTGAAGGTCGATAAATGGACCTTTCTTGAGAGAACGTGGCATGGCAATTCCTCACATTAAATTATTTGTCACGACGACGGACAATGAACTTGTCAGTACGCTTGTTCGAACGGGTTTTGTAACCTTTGGTCGGTACGCCCCATGGTGTAACCGGATGACGGCCACCAGAAGTTTTACCTTCACCACCACCGTGAGGGTGGTCTACCGGGTTCATTACCACACCACGCACTGTTGGGCGGATCCCGCGCCAACGCATCGCACCGGCTTTACCGTATTGACGCAGCATGTGTTCGGCGTTGCCGATTTCGCCGATAGTTGCACGGCAGTCAGCCAGAACTTTGCGCATTTCACCGCTGCGTAAACGCAGAGTTACGTACGCGCCGTCACGCGCCAGGATCTGGGCGAATGCACCAGCTGAACGCATTAATTGGCCGCCTTTACCAGGCTTCAATTCGACGTTGTGGACGATTTGGCCCACTGGGATGTTGCGCAGTGGCATAGTATTACCAGATTTAATTGGTGAATCTAAGCCTGACTGTACTGTATCGCCCGCTTTTAAGCCTTTTGGGGCCAGGATGTAACGACGCTCGCCGTCTGCGTATAACACCAGAGCGATGTTAGCAGTACGGTTTGGATCGTATTCCAGGCGCTCAACTTTAGCTGGGATACCATCTTTATTACGTTTGAAATCAACCAGACGGTAGTGTTGCTTATGACCACCACCGATATGGCGAGTAGTAATACGACCGTGGTTGTTACGACCACCAGTTTTAGTATTCTTCTCTAACAAAGGTGCGTATGGCTTGCCTTTGTACAGGTCTGGGTTCACGACTTTTAAGACGTGACGACGACCAGGTGACGTAGGTTTACACTTAACAAGTGCCATTTCCTAACTCCTCTAATTACTCAGCGCCGCCAACAAAATCAAGTTCGCTGCCTTCTTTAAGAGTCACGTAAGCTTTTTTCCAATCGCTACGCTGACCAGTACGCATACCAGTGCGCTTAGTCTTGCCCTTAACATTAACAGTGCGAACACCAACAACTTCTACTTCAAATAATTTTTGAACAGCAGCTTTGATGTCAGCTTTAGTAGCAGTAGTAGCTACCTTGAACACGATAGTGTTGTTGGTTTCTGCCGCAATTGTGCTCTTTTCAGACACGTGCGGAGCCAGAATCACTTTCAGTAAACGTTCTTCACGGATCATGCTAACATCTCCTCGATTTGCTTAACTGCAGCAGCAGTCATGACAACTTTGTCGAAGGCGATTAAGCTGACTGGGTCGATACCGTGAACATCACGTACGTCAACCTTGTACAGGTTGCGTGCTGATAAGAACAGGTTTTCGTCAACTTCGTCAGTCACGATTAAAACGTCTTTCAGTTCCATCGCTTTTAACTTAGCTGTTAGTTCTTTCGTTTTCGGAGTTTCAACAACAAAGTTTTCAACTACGATTAAACGTTCTTGACGAACTAATTCAGACAAAATGCTCATGATCGCGCCACGATACATCTTTCTGTTTACTTTTTGGCTGTGATCTTGTGGCTTAGCCGCAAACGTCACACCACCGCCACGCCATATTGGGCTACGGATTGTACCAGCACGGGCACGACCTGTACCCTTCTGGCGCCATGGCTTCTTACCGCCACCGCGTACTTCTGAACGTGTCAGTTGAGCACGTGTACCTTGACGGGCACCAGCTGCGTAAGCAACTACTACCTGGTGTACCAATGCTTCGTTGAACTCACGTCCAAAGGTAGCTTCGGAAACTTCAAGAACGCCTTTAGCGTCTCTTAATGCTAATTCCATCACTCATCTCCTCCAGACGTTAGCCTTTGACCGCAGGTTTAACAATCACATCACCACCGATAGCACCAGGGACAGCGCCCTTCACTAACAGGATGTTGCGAGCTGCGTCTACACGTACAACTTCCAAAGATTGGACTGTTACACGCTCAGCACCCATGTGTCCGGCCATTTTTTTACCTTTGAATACTTTACCTGGTGATTGGTTTTGACCAATAGAACCTGGTACACGGTGAGATAAAGAGTTACCGTGCGTAGCATCCTGAGTACGGAAATTCCAGCGCTTAACAGTACCGGCAAAACCTTTACCTTTTGATGTGCCAACGACATCAACTTTTTTCGTCTCTGCGAAAACTTCAACAGTAATCTCGCTACCAACAGCGATGTCAGCACCTTCGTTATCCTGCAGGCGGAATTCCCACAGACCACGACCAGCTTCGACACCAGCTTTTGCAAACTGACCAGCTTCTGGCTTGTTCAGGCGAGAAGCCTTCACTGTGCCAGCAGTCACTTGCAGTGCGCTATAGCCATGAACGTCTTGCGTTTTAATGGCAGTAACGCGGTTTGGTGTTGCTTCGATTACGGTTACTGGAATTGATACGCCATCTTCAGTGAAGATGCGGGTCATTCCCACTTTACGACCGATTAGACCGATAGCCATATCCTAAACCTCTCTAAAAACCTGTCTGATTAGCCCAGGCTGATTTGAACGTCAACGCCAGCAGGCAGATCTAAACGCATCAGAGCATCAACAGTCTTTTCTGTTGGTTCAACGATGTCGATTAAACGCTTGTGGGTACGGATTTCGTACTGGTCACGTGCATCTTTATTCACGTGAGGAGAAATCAATACAGTGAAACGTTCCTGGCGAGTCGGAAGTGGGATAGGACCACGAACCTGCGCGCCCGTACGCTTAGCTGTGTCAACGATTTCCATAGTTGACTGATCGATCAAACGGTGATCGAACGCTTTCAGACGGATGCGAATCCTTTGATTACTCATAAACCAAAGCCTCAAAGAGCAAAAAGAGCAAAATAAAACAGAAGCTTTCTGACCCATCGCTAGATGGAAGAATGCCCCTGCACCAATGTAACGTTTGCTCCCCAATCGGGAGCACTGTTGTCGTTAACCAATTCAATTGCTGGTTAACCCGCCTGCCAAAGTTATGGCTGGCCGCGCATTATACTCAACTGATGGAGAAAGACAACCCCTGCTGAATAATTAAACAGCAGGGGCAATTTTATGATCAGCTAAAGAACTAAAAGTAGTCAGAACAGCTTTGGTTCTGCGGATGACAACTCTGCAGGGAACTGCTCAATCAAGCTGAACAGACTCTCGATACGGGGTAATACTCTGCTGTAGTAAAACTTAGCTTTCAGCTGTTTAGACTTTATAAAATCCTCAGCATGCTTTGCGCTATCCAGCGAGGCTTCCATCTTGTCCCACATAAAGGCATAAAGCAGATAACCAGTTAAATCCAGATAGTCATTTGCGATCCAGGATAAAAGTTCAGGTTGAGCTTTAGCCCTCTCTAATAAGGAAAGTGTTGCTGATTCAAAACGCTGCGCAGCAGCATTGATTTGTTTGCTCGCTGAACCAGCTAAGCCTACCGACAATTCACGTATCAGATCGAACAACACTGCGCCTTGATCCGATGCTACTTTACGCAACATAAAGTCAGCGGCTTGTATACCGTTGGTACCTTCATAGATTTGCGCAATACGAACATCACGCACTAACTGCTCCATGCCCCACTCACGGATATAACCGTGGCCACCAAATACCTGTTGCGCGGTTACGCAAGCATCCAAGCCTCTGTCCGTCATAAAGGCTTTCGTCACAGGCGTTAACAAATTGGCTCGGGCCTGAGCCTTGGCATCTTGTGCAAATTTCGCCTGATCCAATAGGTGCCCAACATAAACGCTAAAGGTCCTGCCCGCTTCATTGATACTGCTGATATTCAGCAACATACGTTTGACGTCAGGGTGGCCAATAATAGGATCGGCTTTATTACCATCTTTAGTCGCTGTTCTGCCTTGCAGCCGATCATTAGAATAAGCAAGTGCATTCTGGTAAGCGCGCTCCGCTGCACCTAAACCCTGACTACCCATAGCCAGACGTTCATAGTTCATCATGGTGAACATACAAGCCAGGCCTTTATGCGGCTCACCAATCAGGTAACCTTCAGCGCCATCAAAATTCATCACACAAGTGGCCGAACCATGAATACCCATCTTATGTTCAACTGAACTACAAATCAGGCTATTACGCTGCCCCAGATTTCCGCTTGCATCTACTTTAAACTTGGGCACCAGAAATAAAGAAATACCACGGCTGCCAGCTGGTGCATCCGGTAACTTAGCTAGCACCAAATGAATGATGTTGTCCGTTAAATCGTGCTCACCTGCTGTGATAAAGATTTTCTCGCCACTGATCCGGTAGCTGCCATCACCAGCTGGTTCAGCTTTTGTGCGCATAATACCTAAGTCAGAACCGGCATGTGATTCGGTCAAACACATAGTACCGGACCATTCGCCGCTGTATAACTTTGGCAGATACAAAGCTTTAGTTGCTTCATCGGCATGTTGTAATAAAGCTACGCACGCGCCTGCAGTGAGGCCTGGGTATAAAGAGAAGGCGATATCAGCACTACACATCATCTCGTCGTACAAACCTGACAAGCTTTTCGGCATGCCCATACCACCATATTCGGGGTCGCCGGACAAACCAGTCCAGCCGCCTTCGCATAGTAACTGATAACATTCTTTATAATGAGTGGGAGTAGTCACTACACCTGACACACAAGAAACACCTTGTTCATCAGCAGCTGCGGCTAAAGGTGCGATTTTTTCGGCAGTAATTTTTGCAGCTTCTTCCAGAATGGCAGCGGCAGTATCGGTATCAATCAGCTCAGCTAACTCAGTTTGTTGCTGCCAGAATTGTTGAACTTGCCAGACATCAAATAGTTGAAACGACATATCGGCCAGCGGCGCCTGATAGTGACTCACAATAACTCTCCTTGAAAAACCCTAATGGTCGGATGAGTTAGTTCTAGCATGTTCATCAAGCAAATTCAAACAAACGTTTGAATTACTGACAGAGATCCTGATTTGGTTTGTATACGTGGCGTGACGACAGCATTTCATTTACTACAATGGGGAAATAAAAAATTGTCTGGAACAATTTTTAACATCGGAGCGCAGCGACGATGGCCCGGCAGGGTTGATTCCATGGATTGGAATCAATAAAAAAAGGCCCCGAAGGGCCTTTTTCAAAGTTCTGACAATTAAGCCAGTACTTTA
>NZ_LAMX01000022.1:0-26944 GCF_001275035.1 Rheinheimera sp. KL1 | reverse complement strand
TTCCCATCTCGCCTAACTATTTGTTTTACCTACTCCATTTGTGGGGATTCCTCAGCTAAATCAGATAATTGTGCCGACTTTCAAATCGAAAGCTTTTGCATCTGGTTGTTGTGAAACACTAACGTGAAGGGAAAACATAAATGAAAAATGGAATCATATTTTTTGTTGGTTTGTTGGTTTGTTGGTTTGTTGGTTTGTTGGAAGTCATGCGCAAGCCAATTCACATATAGAAAATCAAATTGTATTGCAGTGTTTAACTGATATTTGTGAACCGGAAAAAGAAATTAGCGAGTTTTTGTACCAAAAAAAGATATTCATTTTTGGTGATGTATGGATTGTAGTGCAACACAAAGGGCAAGAGATCTATCGGGAAAGCCTTAAAAAATTTATACATCAGTATTGGATTAAGAACGAAGGCAATGGAGCTGCCAGTGCTCGAAAAGTGAAATTCCCTTCAGGCGATTTAAGTGATGTTGTTTCACCAGCAGACGCGGCGTTAAACTGCCAATATGATATGGATTATAGTTGTCAAGATTGGTAAAGCAGCCCGTATTATGGGGACTATATTATTGAACTGGATTCATATATACGATCTGTCGAGATCAGATTTGTTGTGAGTCAGCAGTATATTGATGCTAATAATGCCGCAAAAAATAAAATGGTTGCTGCAGCATTAACTGTTCCAATTGGTCGATTAGGGAATTTTTTACTTAGATATGCTGAGATTTACGTCCCTAGCTTTGTTGCTGAAGCGATGATTTTTACAAGTTTAGGTACGTTGATCTCCCTACCTCCATCTTTGGAAGTTGGTGATATGTTGGTATTCCGGGATGGTGAGGTAACAGTCATTAAGCCCTAGGGCTCATCAACTAGTTATTATTACCCGTCAGATGGGAATAGCGGTTCTGGAGCTAGCAGTGGAGGTGGGGCACAAGACTACAATGGTTCCACCATAATTCATCTGGGCGGAGGTTTATGCAAAACTACAGGGATAGTGTGCACAGGTGGCGGTTGTAATTCTTGGGTTCAAATTCATCCCTGTGAAAATCAGCCCTAAAAATTAGGGCTCCTCGGCAATTAAGGTAGCTGCTACTTTTTTGCATCTACCTTTGCAATCAGCGCTACAGGCTAAGGACCATAAGATGCTCTTCACTATTTTTATTATTCTGCTCACCGTTAACAGCTTTTACCTGGTCTTTCGTAAGGAGCACTTTTATGAGGCATTTATTTATTGTTATGGCATCTTTGTGCTGGACCGCCTCCAGTCTGCCGCCTGGATCGAAATCCCATTTTCGCAGCTGGCTTTGGCCATGATCTTTTTTGCGTTTTACAGTTTTGGTAATGTCATTGTTTTTCGTTATCTGCACAAAGATAATTACCTGAATATTATCAGAAAAATGCGTTATTATCTGGCTCTGGCGGCATCTGTCTGTACCTTATCTTCCCTACTTCACTATTGGCAGGACGGTCTCTTGCCAGCCACCATACTCAACCTTACCGCCCTGTCGTACATCAATCTGATCCTGTTCGTACTTTTTTGCTTTTTAGTGCCACAAGTCACGGAGGTAAATTCCTCAGCGGACTAACTACAGAATTCTAACCCAACTCTTTTAATGCTTAGCTTTATCAGCTTTATCTGCGGCTTTTTCTGTAATTTTTAAGTCAGGTTTTTCATCAGAATTTTTTAATAACACTGGAATTAAAGCCGCTACATTAGCATGGGGAATTAACTTGACCTGACCCTGATGGTAAATCCATAAATAGCTGACAGTGCGGGTGATCATCTGCACTTCGTTTAATTGCCGGATTTCTTTGCCACCGGGCTCAATAGGATAAATCAGGCTAAGTTGATAGTGCTCTGTCTGATGATTTTTAATTGCCTGGGCGATTTTTGGAACCTGAACGGTACTGGCGAAATACAGATAAAACACAAAAGCAAAAGCTCCCCAAATCCAATTGGGTAAAAATGACGTCGAACGGTAAGATTTGTCTATCCACAAGGCGTATTTGAGATATTTTTTTCTGCACTTGCGCTCAAACCAAACCGTAAAAACCACAGAAACAATACCTATGATTAGATTCAATATGGTTTTAGGGTGGGCAATGGCGGCCAGCAAAAAGTCGGTCAGTTCCAGATAAGGTAAAACATGAAACTCAAACTCATCCAGCAGAGAAAGAGTAAAAATAAGCCCCATAACACTGGCGATTAAATAGCCACAGGTTAAAACTAAACTTGGATGTTTCAGAAAAAATCGACCGAGGTTTCTTAGTTCGGCATCAGTCTGCTGATCCATTTGCTGACCATAACTCGGGACTGCAACTTCAGCAGGCAAGTCAGCGGTGTCCTTCATCTGTTTTAACTCATCCATGACAAGCTCTTATTTACATTAGGATCACATGACTTTAAAGCAGCATTGAACACAGAGCAATGACAACATCGATGCGAACTGGCAGTCTGTGTCCTTTCCTGAGATGACTTAAAGCCGCTGCAAAAATTGTTTAGCGTAGCTTAGCGCTGTATCGGTATGGCTAAAATGTTGCGGCTTGTGTGAGTGCTGGTATTTCATTTCCAGTAACTGTTGCTGAATAGGATTTAAACCAATAAAACAGCGTAATACGCAGCCGTGTTGGTCTTCCCACGAACTAAAGTTCGTCATCATACTGATGGCATCAGGGGTCGCCAGCTCCCAGCCCTGCATATCCATCACTCTGACCCATTTTTTACCGGCAAATCCTTGTACCACAGCCTTTAAATCCTCTATCAGCTGTTCTGAGCCTTCTTTATTCCAGGCGCCCTGAATTTCACACAATAACACCTCCCCCTGCGGGGTGACGCTGAACTTACCGTGGGTAATAGAATCGGTCATTGGTACTGCTCCTGTTCACTAACTAGTTGAGTATAGACAGCTTTAGTCGTCACCCAAATCAGTCAGCGCATATCGCTCAATTTTTTTCAGTAAACCCTGACGGGAAATACCCAAAGCTCGGGAAGCCTGACTCTTATTGCCGTTATATTGGGCCATCGCCTGCTGAATTAAACGGATCTCCAAAGCTTTCACCTGCTCATCCAAACTACTTAAAGCAGAACCTGATACCAGATCGTTATCCGCCTCGATGCTTTGGTGCTCCAAATGCAGCAGTTGAATATCAGCAAGTCGGATCACACCTTGCTGAGCTATAGCAGCGACACTTTCCAGCGTGTTCTTTAATTCACGCACATTACCTGGCCAGTGCTTTTGCAAAAACCAGCTGATTGCAGCAGATTCCAGCTGCAATTTCTGACCATACTGCGCACTGAGCTGTTCCAGAAAAAATTGAATAAGTAACGGGATATCTTCACGCCGCTCATCCAAAGCCACGGTTTCGATAGTGACGCCTTTAATCCGGTAATACAGATCTTCGCGAAACTTACCTTGTTTGACTAAATCCGGCAGATTGGCGTTGGTGGCAGACACTAACCGCATATCAATTTTTTGCTGCTCGCGGCCACCAACCGGATAAAAAGTACCTTCCTGTAACACCCGAAGTAATTTCACCTGCATCGCCAACGGCATTTCACCTATTTCATCAAGAAACAAAGTGCCACCATCAGCCAGCTTTAATAAGCCCTGCCGGTCTTTATCTGCCCCGGTAAAAGCTCCTTTGACGTAACCAAACAGCTCACTTTCTAATAAATCAGCCGGAATGGCGCCACAATGCACTGAGACAAAAGCTTTTTCGGCGCGGGGGCTCAGCTCATGCAAAGCGCGCGAAATTACCTCTTTGCCCGTACCGGACGGTCCTGTCACCAAGACCCGCACTTCGGTCGGCGCTATACGCTGCACTAAGGTACGAACTGTTTCCATATGCCGCGAATGACCGGCCAACTTCGGCAAAAAGCTATGCTGCTGCAAACCTTGTTTTAACTGCCTGACTTCCTTTTCCAACTGATGTTTAGTGATAGCGCGTTTAACCACCACGGCCAGTAATTCCGGGTCTATCGGCTTGGCAATAAAGTCCCATGCGCCCTGTGCTATCGCCTGCAGCGCCAGCTCACGTTCGGCATGGCCCGTTAAAATAATCACAGGCCGGGTGGAGAACTCTGGCACAGCAGCCAGGGTATGAGCCGGGTCAAAAGCTGGCGGTAAGGCCAGGTCGAGCAAAATCAAATCCGCATCAAATTGCTGTAACTTAGTACGGGTTTCGTCCAGATTGGCGGCTCCAGCCACCTGATAACCCTGTTGCTGTAAAAAACGTTCGGCCAATAAACGAAAAGCGGGTTCATCATCAACAATCAAAATGCGCGCCGGGTTTGGCGTTGTTGCATTAAACATCTGGGATATCCTTCGGAAACAAAAGTTCAAAACTGACAGGCCAGCCCAAATCAGTGCGGAAACTGATCTGGCCCTGATGGGCATCCATAATACGTTTGACTATGGCAAGCCCCAAACCGCTGCCGCCACTGCGTTTACTGATGAAAGGCCGGAATAATTGTTCGGTGGTTAAACTGGGATCCAAAGCCGGGCCATTATTATGTACCCACACCCGGATGAAATCGCCTTTTATCGCGACTTCAACCCTCAAAGTGGCATCGGCCTGATTGCGTAAAAATGCATTGGCATTATCAAACAGATTTAAAAATACTTGCTGCACTCTGTGTTGATCGACTCGTAGCATCAGGCCTGAGGGGATGTTCAATTCCAGTTTGACCTGCTGCCAGTCAAACTGCTGCAACAGGCTTTGCAGCAAAGGCTCCAGCTCAATCTGGTTGTATTGCAACTGCAGACGACCCGAGTACACCAGCATATCGGAAATCAGCCGGTCTGCTCTTTTCAATTGCAGCTGAATATGACTTCTTAACTCCGCATCAACACCTGCAGATGCCATCGAAATAATATTCAGTGGATTACGTAACTCATGCGCCATCGAAGCCGCCAAAGCGCCCATTTCAACCAGGTGTTGTTGCGCCAGTTGCTGTTTTTCCGCTTCAGCCAATTGCAACGACTGCGCCAATAACTCACAACTACTGCCAAGCAAAGAACCAAACACCTGAGCCACTAAACGAATACCAGGCGTCATATCATCCCAGCCCAACAATTCCACCTGCCAACGTCCGCTTTGGGGGTAACAACGAATTTTTAACTGACTATCGATAACTGGCTCCCCTGAGGCGAGAGGCAATTCAACCTGTACTTTTTGCTTCAGTGCAGCAGACAGTAACTGCGCTGCTTTTTCGCTAAGCCCACTCCAGTTCTGGCACAAGCTCAATTGCTGGCGCCAGGTGTTGATCAACGTCTGGTCCAGAGTAGCTCCGGGATAAATTAAACGTTCCGCCAATCGGGCAACGGGTCGGTAGCAGGCTGCGGTAAGCAGCAGTACCAGACTGGAATACAACCATAACTGCCAGCCCGGCACACTGGCCAAAGCCCGCATCCCTAACTGTCCAAACACAGAGCTGACCAACGCCATCAACAGCAGCAATAACAAGGACATCACTAACCAGAGCAAAGCGCGGTTCGCCAGCGCATTCACCGCCAGCATCTGGTAACGCACTACGCCATACACCAGCAAAACCGGATAGCTTGGCAACAACAACATGGGATAAGGGAACCAGTCCAGACCAAAAGAAGGAAACACCACGGGGGTCGCCAGTAATAAACCCCAGCCCCCCGCTAAAAACATCGCAACAATAGAACGTTTTTTATTGCCCTGATGATAACGCCAGCCGAACCACAACACGGCATGAGCCAAAATACCAAGGATGACTGTGTACAGCAGATTTAAAAATCCATAGGAGTGAAAGACAAAAACCTGGCCCAAAGCTATGCTTTGCAGCACATCACCGGCATCCAGACTCCAGCTCAGCAGCACGACCAGAGCGGTCAGAAAATACAGCCAGCCAATATGACGTCGGGCCCAGCTTAACCAGGGGGCTTTTACCTTATCCTGCTCGACAAATCTCAAGGCAAAATGCAGGAAAAATGTTGGCATCAATGGATTGGCCAATAACAGATAACGTCCCAGCTGCGGCTGGTCATGGATCACAAACACATGGCCTAAACACCAGAGCGCCATCATGGCACCAAAGCCAGCCAAACCAGCCAGGCTTTGCTGATACCTCGAATGCCACCACAGCCAGCCTGACATCAATCCGGCGCACGCGCTGGTGACAAGCATCATCAGCTCAAAAGCTAAAATCAAATCCACTGCTTACCGTCAACTTTGTTGTCATCACTTTGGTTTTAAATCGTAAATCAAGTTGACACCCGCTGCAAATTTATAATTTTATTGATTTAGAATCATAAAGTTACAAATAATTAAAATTATGGCCTGATTCTGGCAATACAGGAATACGCAGCGCTGTTGCTGCCTAACTTGTCAACAAAGAGAACATTATGCCAGACCTGTCTATGCTCGCTGCCGAACTGCTGACCATGTTGCTGTTGTTGTCTGTGGCGCTTGCGCCATCTGCGCTAAGTCGGATAAAAACGTCTAAAAACTGAGGTAGTTATGGAACTTGATGTCAGTATCCTCTCACGTATCCAGTTTGCTTTTACTGTGAGCTTCCATATTATTTTCCCTTCTATCACCATAGGTTTGGCCACGCTGATAGCAATTTGGGAAGGCTTATGGCTGAAAACCGGTAACCCCCAGTATCTGCAACTGGCCAAGTTCTGGATCAAGCCTTTTGCCATTACCTTTGGTATGGGCGTCGTATCCGGCATAGTGCTGTCGTATGAGTTTGGTACCAACTTCTCCAAATTCTCTGAAATCGCAGGCGCAGTGCTTGGGCCTCTGATGGCTTATGAGGTGCTGACAGCCTTTTTCCTCGAGGCTGGTTTTTTAGGCGTGATGTTATTTGGCTGGCAACGTGTCAGTGCCAAAATGCACTTTTTCGCCACAGTCACTGTGGCTATAGGCACCTGGATTTCTGCCTTCTGGATCATCGCGGCTAACTCCTGGATGCAAACCCCTCAGGGCCATCAAATGGTCGATGGTAAATTTGAGGTCGTCAGTTGGTTTGATGTCATTTTTAATCCCTCTATGCCTTACCGTTTTACCCACATGCTGCTGGCGGCTTTTATCACAGCGACTTTTGTGGTGATGGCGACTCACGCCTGGTACTTACGCAAGGGCCAACATAAAGAATTTGGCCGCAAAGGTTTGTCGATGATGCTGTGGTTTGCTTTAGTGCTGACCCCACTGCAAGCCTGGGTAGGTGACTTACATGGTTTAAATGTGAAAGAGCATCAACCAGTGAAACTGGCTGCGATGGAAGGAATTTGGGCCGAAAAAGAAAGCAACGTGCCGCTGTTGCTGTTCGCAGTGCCTGATATGAAAGCTGAAGAAAACCATTATGAAGTGGCAATACCTGGCCTTGCCAGTCTGATTTTAACCCACGACTGGCAGGGTGAATTACAAGGCTTAAAATCGGTGCCAGCAGAGGACAGACCTAACGTGCCTATGGTGTTTTTCAGCTTCCGCATTATGGTCGGTATTGGCATGCTGATGATAGGCGTGGCAATGCTGGGAGCTTACCTGCGCTGGCGTGGCACTTTGTATCAGAGTAACTGGTTCCTTTGGCCAGTCAGTTTTATGGCGCCAACAGGTGTTATCGCGGTACTGGCGGGCTGGTACGTGGTAGAAATTGGCCGTCAGCCCTGGATTATTTATGGCCTGGTGCGCACCAGCGAGATTGTCAGCCCTCTGCCTGCAGAACGTGTGCTGTTCTCTTTGACTCTGTTTGTCCTGACCTACAGCCTGCTGTTTGGTGTTTATCTGTACTTCATGCGCAAGCTAATCAAAAAAGGTCCGGCTCCGATAGAGCAACTGGAACAACAGCGTATTGGGGTGAAAGCTTCAGGTTATGCCTTGTCATTTACCAAAACTTTAGCAACTGACGCTGATGCAACTTCAACCAAAGGAGCCAACTAATGGAACTGGAACTGAGTTTAGGCCTGTTTTATCTGCTGCTACTTGGCTTTGCTATCCTGATGTACGTATTGCTGGATGGCTTTGATCTGGGCATAGGTATTTTATACCCCTGGTTTAATACAGACGCAGAACACGACCATTTAATGCGGTCCATTGCGCACGTCTGGGACGGTAATGAAACCTGGCTGGTATTTGGTGGTGTCATTTTATTTGGCGCTTTTCCAGCCGCTTATGCCTCCATCGCCTCGACTTTTTATCTGCCGATTATGCTGATGTTGATAGGTTTGATTTTCCGCGGTGTGGCTTTTGAATATCGTTTTAAATCAGATACATCAAAAAGATACTGGAATATGGCCTTTGCTGTTGGTTCCAGTCTGGCAGCTTTTTGCCAGGGCCTGATGCTGGGAACCCTGGTACAAGGCGTTCCGGCAGATTTTATCAATCAGTCCAGTTTCAATTGGTTGAGTCCTTTTAGTCTGTTTTGTGGTTTAGCGGTAATGGCGGGCTATGCACTGCTCGCCTGTTGTTATCTGGTGATGAAAAGTCGCGGTGAACTGCAACAAAAAGCGGCGCGTTATGGCCAACGCTTATTACTGATTGTGATGTTATCTATGCTGCTGGTCAGCTTATGGACAGTCTGGATTGAGCCGGAAATTCGGGCTCGTTGGTTTGGCGGCTGGCACGCTTTATGGTTAATTCCACTGCCTCTGTTGTCGGTGCTTGCCGCCCGTTTATTATTCCGCGATTTAGGCCGGGTCAACCGTAGCCATAAAGCGGAAACTGCAGTGCATGAACGTCATGAAGAGCGGCCTTTCTGGCTGGCCTCTGGCTTATTCCTGCTAGCTTTTATCGGTTTACTGGTCAGCGTATTCCCTTACCTGCTGCCACGCCAACTGACCTATATGGAAGCCGCAGCGCCAGATAGCAGTTTGATCTTTATGTTGCCTGGCATCTTCATTTTTGTGCCACTGATTTGTGCCTATACACTCTGGGGCTACAAAATTTTCGCCGGTAAAGTGGAAGATTATCAGGAGGGCTACTGATGAAATTCGTTGGCAAAAAGTTGTCTCAAACCCAATGGTTTGTCGTTTTATACCTGGCTGGTTTTTTAACTTTAACTTTGATTGCCTGGCTACTAAAACAAGGGATGAAGTTTTTATAACCGATTAGAAATCAAGCTTTTCTGCTTAAAAAATAACAGGTTTTTATTGATCTGACGCAAATAAAGCGTCAATCCGCAGACCTGTTATTTTCATTTTTTTCATTTTTTTATTTGCATTTTAAAAAACACTGCTGCTATAGTCAGGAAAAGGCCAAGTTGTTTTGGTTCTGACCGGACGCGAAAGATGAAGTATTTAAGTTTTATCGCAGTGTTGTTTTACCTGAGTTTGCTGTTTCCGACAGCAGGCTATTCTGCGTCCAGCAGTTGGGTAGATTTACAACAGCCGAATAAGAACTTTAGCTTTGCTCTGGTTGCAGCGGTCACACACTCCACTGTAGATTCAACAGAAACCTCAGGTGATGATGAGAAGGGCCCTGTTTACTGGAATAGTTTTGAATTCCCGTTAGCATCAGCAAGCTCTTATCAGCAGGCTCGAAATCAATTTAACAAGGCGCAAAAACGTTGTTACGCAGCACGCGCCCCACCAGTACTCCTCTCCTAAATCATTGAAATTGTCAGAGTTTCCGGCTTTTTAGTCACTATCTGACACATCCATTGTATTGATTTCAGTTTCGCTGCCTCTGAGCGGACTGACGAGAGGTTTCTATGAAAAAGTTAAATTTATTCAACGTTGATGTAATAGACCATTTAGTTCAGCCAGCCGAATTTGCTGAAGCCAATTTAAACTCAGCAGCGCTGGACTTTGTGTCTGATTTTAAAACCAACAGCCCTATGATGATTGATTCGAATACCTGTGCAGTCGAAGCAGAGGACATGATGAATCATGAACATACCAAACTAAAACTGGTGATAGACGCCAATCAGGAATTGATTGGTCTAATCAGCTACGAACAGTTGTCTATCCAGAATGTATTGCAACGTTTAGGCAAAGGTGTGAATCGCACTGACTTGACAGTGGCTGACTTAATGCGCCCGCGCTCTGAAATCAAAGCCTTAGCTTATGAGCAAATCAAACACTGCACCATAGGCGATGTGCTGAACACATTGCAACACAATGGTGAGCAGCATTGTTTGGTGATAGATACCGAATCACACCATATCCGCGGCGTCATATCCGCAAGCGATATTGCCAACCGTCTGCATATTCCGGTTCATATTGAAAAAGCTCCGACTTTTTTGAATATTTTTGACCGTATGTATGCCTGATAGCCCCTTGTCGGGAAGGTAATACAACCCGACAGTATGCTTTTCTTCCTGGTTTTCCCCGTTTCGTAGTCATTCCCGCGGAACGGGGTTTTTGAAAGCCGCCACAGAGCACGGGTACCTCCAAAGACCTCCCCTCTGCCTGGTTTCCTGGTTTATGGCGGCGTTTTCCTCAACTAAATATAATCAAATAGAATCAGTTATTTAGCTGCAACTTAGTCCCAAAAAAAACTCCTCAAGTCGATTTCATTAAAGCTTTTCCGACCGCGGCAGATACATAAAGCATCAGCTTTCACTGCTTTTGATAAGGAGATACAAATGAACGAAGCCAGCCGCTTACAAAGAATACGTGAACTTGGAGTACGTCTTCAGGAACTACGTTTGCTGCCTTCACATTCAGTAAACTCTTATGCCGGAGCAGCAATTAATTTTTTGTTCCAGAACTATCAAATTGAAAAACCAGCAGGTGCACCTTTGGATGTGACCTTGCGCGCTTTAGCTACAGGTCTGGCATTAAGACATAATATGCAAACCCGTCCGGATCCGGACAAAGTGATCGACTTTTTCTGTCGGCATTATCAGGTGCATTAAGCATATAGTCTTGTGATCAAAGCTGCTGAAAAGCAGCTTTTTCGTTTTAAAACGGATACTACTTCGACAACTTAATCAGCTCTATAGCACCACGTTTTTGCATCGTAACATAAAGCAAAGTCGGGTCTTTTTGCGAGAAAGTAACGTTGGTCGGAAACTCACCTTTTAGCTGGTATTCCTTTAGCAACTTGCCATCCGGACTGACTTTGGCAACCACACCTTTGCCATAACGGGCTATATATAAATTGCCTTTGGTATCAGTACGCATGCCGTCCAAACCAAAATCCGGGAACTGGATCAGCAGTCTTTTATTGCTGGCCTGCAGCTTTTTATCCAGGTCATACACCCAGACTCTGCGCTGCGCGCTTTCATTCACATACAATCGGCGTTGATCCGGGCTGATTTCCACGCCATTTGTTGTTCCCATGTCTGTTTCGACCAGACTGGAGCTACCATCGGTTTCAATACGCCATAACTGACCTTTGCGGTTTTTCCAATCCGGATCACTGGCAAAAATAACGCCATTAGCCGCTATGGTTAAGTCGTTGGGCTGAAACATTAAAGGTTGATGGGCATGCAGTTGCAGCTGTTTACCGTCGTAACGCCAGATAGTATGGCCAGTATAATCGGCTATATACATCAGGCCTTTTTGGTCAAAACGGATACCGTTGCCAATACTGCCTTTGGGCAGGGTCAGGGCTAAACTCACCTCACCTTGGGGGCTCACTTTGCCAATAGTGCCTTCGACACCATAATTCACCGCATACAAATAACCGTTTTTGTCTGTGGCAGGACCTTCTATGGTGGCGTGAAAAACGCCGTCAGGCACAAAATCTGTGCTGTCGATTGATGTTTCAGCCTGCACAACTAAAGCGCCACAAGATAACAATAAAATCAGTAACTTATATTTCATCTGTTCTATCCTTTGTCTCTTAAGCTGGCTTTATGCCTTGAGCAAACCGCAATAGCTGGTCAGGGTCGTAACGGCCCTTGAGTTGCTGTAACTTTTCATAGTGCTTGCCATAATAAGCTTCAGGCCAGTGTTTAATCAAAGCATCGGTGTAGTTTAAATAGGCCCCACCAGTACTGTAAGGTTGCATCACAGTGCGCATATGATTGACCCAAAGCGCAGCCCCCTGCATTAACTTTTCATCAGCCCCAACAGGGCGGCTCACCAGATACTGAGCACTAAAAAGCGCATCTCTGTGCGCAAAAGCTGTGTGATCCGCAGGCACAGAGCTAATAGCACCGCCCATCAGAGTCAATAAAATACCACCGGATAAACCTTGTTGCTGACGCTGCTGCACCTGCCCCAATAAAGCTTCTAATCCGGCTCTGCTGATCGCTTGATTAAAAAAATCTGAGCTGCCCGCCATAGCCACACGTTTCAGTTTGGCCTGCTCTGATTGGTGCGGCAGTTTGCATTGTGGCATCTCCAAACCAGCACAGTCGGTCAGCATATATTCGCGGTAATTATGCAGCACCACATCCTGCTCTACAGGTTGCACAGGCAAACGCCGTAACCAGTTCACCCATTGCTGCTGCAACAACTTAATCTGGCCTAAACTGGTAACCCGTATTTGTAATTGTGGTTCATGACCTGGCATAGCCCGCCACCACAAAGCCGCCTGAGACCATAAAGCTTCGGGTAACTGACGGCTCCAGTGTTGCCATAAATTCAATACAGGCAATGCGTCTTTTAACGCAAAATAAGCATGACAACTTAAGATATCAGTCGTAGCGAAGGTCTGAAACTTCATGCGGGTGACTATGCCAAACTGGCCACCACCACCTCCTCTTAAGCCCCAGAATAAATCAGCGTTTTGCTGCTCGTTACAACGCAGCACCTCACCGTCCACTGTCACAACTTCGGCCTCCAGCAAGGCATCACAGGTTAAACCATACAAACGGTCGGCAATGCCAAAACCACCGCCCTGAGTTAAACCGGCAATACCTACGCCAACACAGCTACCACCAGGGATAGAGCGGCCTTTTTTACTCAACTGATCATAAATATCACCGAGCTTTGCCCCAGCCCCTATCCAGGCTGTGTCGTCTTCCGGCTCCAGCTGAATATCCGCCATTAAAGCTAAATCCAGCAAAATGCCTTTGGTACTGGAATAACCAGCATAGTTATGCCCACCACTGCGGCCTGTAATCGGCAATTGAAACCTACGGGCAAAAGCTAAAATCTGCTGCACATCAGAAGTGTTAGCACAACGGGCTATCACAGCAGGAATAATGGCGTCAAAGCGTGAGTTGGCCGCTTTATAAAAACGACTAAAACCTGCATCTGCAGGAAATAATAACTGACCGGAAAAGTTCGCTTTTAGCTGCTGCCAGTCAGAGGCTTCAGGCAAAGAGGTGGCCGGGCTAAACTGGCAGCCGGCGACAGTGGCTAAAGCTATAGTGCTACTTAAAGCTAAAAAATGACGTCTGTCCAAAAGCAAGTCTTTTCAAAATGAGAACCGCAGGCAAATTAGCATAAATTGTCTGAATTCGGCTCGATTTTTATGACACTGTCCATGTCCTACTCTGTGCAAACCAAACCAATTTCCTCTTGCCGCCTGAAAAAAAGCTGTTTATGCTGGCCACACTTAGCTTGTCGGAGTGCTGCACAAACCTGGTTTGTCAGCTGAGACCGCCCTTGGGCGGAATCCGTGGAACCTGAACAGGATAATACCTGCGGAGGGAAACAAGAGCGCACACAGTGGCGGTGATCCGTCTGCCTGTTGGCGCACTCATTCGGCTCATCTGTTGATGGCTGTCCACGCTTTTCCCAAGCTCTGTTGAAAATTAACTATTTAATTATTTCATCGGAGTTTATATGTCAGAAAATCAAAACCGTCGCGCTACCCGCGCTGCTGCCGAACAATTTATTCAGCAGTTTCAGGGCCAGCCTTATCCCGCCAGCCGCAAGGTCTATATCGAAGGCGAATTGCCAGGTGTGAAAGTGGGTATGCGTGAAATTGAACTGCAGCCCAGTTTAATTGGTGGCACTAAAGACAATCCATTATTTCAACCCAATACACCAGTTCGGGTCTATGACACCTCAGGCCCTTATTCCTGCCCAGATGCTCAAATCAATATCCGCAAAGGTTTACCAGCCCTTCGCACCGACTGGATCAAACAGCGTGGTGATACCGAGCTGGTGACTGACTTTGGTTCTGTTTACAGCAAAGAGCAGTGGTTGGATGAAAGCCTGCAAAGCTTAAGATTCGAAGCTTTAACAGAAAGACGCAAAGCCAAAGCTGGTGTAGCAGTCACTCAACTGGCGTATGCCCGTCGTGGCATTATTACGCCGGAAATGGAATACGTGGCGATACGGGAAAACTTAAGTCGCGCCAATCTGGCTGAAGCCACTGAAGCCCGAACACAATATAGAACTCAGCATCCGGGCCAGAGTTTTGGGGCTAACTTACCCAAACAAATTACCGCTGAATTTGTCCGGCAGGAAATAGCGGCAGGTCGCGCCATTTTACCTGCCAATATCAATCACCCTGAAATTGAACCTATGATTATTGGCCGTAACTTTCTGGTGAAGGTGAACGCCAATATCGGCAATTCAGCCGTCAGTTCGTCCATCGAAGAAGAAGTGGAAAAGCTATTGTGGGCCACGCGCTGGGGCGCAGACACAGTGATGGATTTATCCACTGGCCGTTATATTCACCAAACCCGCGAATGGATTATCCGCAACAGCCCAGTGCCTATTGGTACTGTGCCTTTGTATCAGGCACTGGAAAAAGTCGGGGGCATAGCCGAAGACTTAAGCTGGGAATTATTCCGCGACACCTTAATTGAGCAGGCCGAACAAGGGGTGGATTATTTTACTATTCACGCCGGAGTGCGCTTAGCTTATGTGCCTATGACGGCCAAACGCCTGACCGGCATAGTATCGCGTGGCGGTTCTATTATGGCCAAATGGTGCCTGGCGCATCACAAAGAAAACTTTTTATATCAACACTTTGACGATATCTGCGACATTATGCGCGCTTACGATATCAGCTTTAGTCTGGGGGATGGCCTGCGTCCTGGCTCTATAGCCGATGCTAATGACGAGGCACAATTTGCCGAGCTGAAAACCTTAGGTGAACTGACTCACCGCGCCTGGGCTAAAGAGGTGCAGGTGATGGTGGAAGGCCCCGGCCATGTGCCTATGCAACTTATTCGTGAAAATATGCAGCTGCAGCTGGAATACTGTGCAGAAGCACCTTTTTATACCTTAGGCCCCCTGACCACAGATATAGCGCCGGGTTACGATCATCTGACGTCCGCCATAGGTGCTGCTCAAATTGGCTGGTATGGCTGCGCTATGCTGTGTTATGTCACACCCAAGGAGCATTTGGGTTTACCTGATAAAAACGATGTCAAAGAAGGTTTGATTGCTTACAAAATAGCCGCCCACGCTGCCGATTTAGCCAAAGGCCATCCTGGTGCACAAATTCGCGATGATGCGTTATCCAAGGCCCGTTTTGAGTTCCGCTGGCAGGATCAGTTTAATTTAAGTTTAGACCCTGAACGCGCCCGCTCTTATCACGACCAAACCCTGCCACAGGAATCCGGCAAAGTAGCGCACTTTTGTTCTATGTGTGGCCCTAAGTTTTGTTCGATGAAAATCAGTCAGGATGTGCGCGATTATGCAGCCAGCATTGAAGTAAAGCAGTTGGATGCAGCACAACAGCACGCAGAAATGCAGAGAAAGGCGCAGCAGTTCCGTCAGTCGGGTGCAGAGCTGTACCACGGCTCTGATCTAAAGCTGGAGGAACCACAGCTATGAATCAGTCGCTGCTTATTCTGGGCGGCGGTTTGATGGGGCGTTTATGCGCTTTGGCCTTGTCCGAACCCGGACTCTGGCCAAAGCCAGCCCATATACGCCTGCTGGAAAAGGGGAGTTTTAACCCTGACCAAAAGCTGTATCAAGCCAGCGCTGCTGTTGCCGCTGCCGCTATGTTATCGCCTTTGGCTGAGTCTGTGCTTTTAGAGCAAGATTTAGTGGAGATGGGCTATCGCAGTATGCAGCTGTGGCAACAGTTGCAACAGCAACTGCCGGATTTTGGCCTGCAACACCAAGGGGCTTTGCTGCTGGCACACCCACAGCAACAGCATTTGTTAGTACATTTAGTTGGTCAAATTAAAGCCCAGCCAGACTATCAACCCAAATGGCTGACAAAAACCGAACTGACAGAACTTGAGCCTTCGTTAGCCGGGCGTTTTCAGTATGGTTGTTATTTGCCAGGCGAAGGTCAGCTGGATAATCAGGCTTTTTTAAAGCATTCCTTGCAATTGTTACAGCAAAGAGGCGTGTCGCTGGAACCTCATTCTATTGCCGAATTTAAAGGTGACGAGCTGTGGTGTAATGGCAAGTTGCAACAAGCCGATCTGGTGATTGATTGCCGTGGTTTAGGGGCTCAAACAGAGTTGTCCCAACTTAGGCCAGTGCGTGGTGAAGTACTGCGGGTCAAAGCTCCAGCAGTGCAATTAAGCCGCCCTGTGCGCTTGTTTCACCCCCGTTACGCACTTTATATTGCACCTAAAGACGACGGCATTTTTGTGGTGGGCGCTACAGAGCTGGAATCATCCGATCAATCCGGCCCTTCAGTGCGTTCGACGCTGGAACTGCTTTCGGCTTTGTATTCAGTAGACCCAGCTTTTGCTGATGCGGAAATTTTAAGCGTACAGGCTTCGGCCCGCCCCGCCTTGCCAGATAACAGACCAGCCATTTCAAACCAGCCAGGTCTTATTCGGGTCAATGGCTTATACCGTCACGGTTATTTACTCGGTCCGGCTTTGGCTGAACAGGTCGCTCAACTGGCTTTGCTGCAACTTACTGATACGAAGGAGCTTTGTTATGACTGATATGATGAACGTCGAACTCATCATCTGGCTAAATGGCAAAACCGAAATCTTAAACTCCTGCCAGTTAAGCGATCTGTTACCGCGCTTTAAAGCCCCTTTTGCTGTGGCCTTAAATGGCCGTTTTATTGCTGCAAGCCAGTATTCAGACACAGAGCTTAAAGCCGGTGACGAGCTGGATATTGTCAGCCCTATAGCCGGAGGTTAAGCATGCAAACCGAATTTAACATTTACGGCAAAACCCTAGGCAGCAGGCTGATTTTAGGCAGCGCCTTGTATCCAAACCCAGCCTTGATGCAGCAGGCATTACAGCAAAGTGGCTGCGAAGCCGTGACATTAAGCCTGCGTCGGCAAACGCCTGAACAGCAAGGCGGCGAGCAATTCTGGCAACTGATCCGCGATTTAAACTTAAAGCTGTTGCCCAACACCGCAGGTTGCCATTCAGTGCAACAAGCCGTGACTTTGGCGCAAATGTCACGGGAGCTATTCCAGACCAACTGGGTAAAACTGGAGCTGATAGGCGATGACTACAACCTGCAGCCCGACCCGGTTTTATTGCTGCAAGCAGCCGAACACCTGCTGGCGGATGGTTTTGAAGTATTGCCTTATTGCACTGACGATTTAGTGCTGTGCAAAAGGTTGTATGAACTGGGCTGCAAAGTGTTGATGCCCTGGGCTGCGCCTATTGGTTCGGGCTTAGGTGTGCTCAACCCTTATGCGCTGCGGACTTTAAGAGAGCGTTTGCCGGATGCGACTTTAATAGTGGATGCAGGTTTAGGTGTACCCAGTCACGCTTGTCAGGTGATGGAAATGGGTTTTGATGGCGTGTTACTGAATTCTGCCGTGGCTTTGGCCAAAGATCCTGTAGTGATGGCTAAGGCTTTTTCTCAGGCTGTATCCGCAGGCCGCGCTGCATTTTTAGCAGGCGCTATGCCAAAACAAGACTTTGCCAGCCCTTCGACACCTGTGCTTGGTATGCCGTTTTGGTTGCAGGAGGCGCCATGACTTATTCAGCAAATCAAGCAACAACTCTCTGGAGTATCGCGGGGTCAGACAATAGCGCAGGCGCTGGTATTCAGGCCGACTTAAAAACTATTCAAAGTTTTTCTACGCCAGAACAGCCTTTGCATCTATGTACTTTAATCACCGCCATTACCGCCCAGCATAGCACCGGAGTCGATGCCTGCATGGCAGTCTCTGTTGATTTACTGCACCAACAAGCTTTGGCTTTACTCAAAGATGCGAAGCCGGCAGTGATTAAAATTGGTTTGCTGGTGAATAAGCTACAGGTGCTGTGGCTGACTGATCTTTTACAACAGCTCAGAAAAAACGAACCTGACTTACTGGTGATTTACGACCCTGTCGCCATTAGCAGTTCTGGCTCAACAATGGCAGAAGCCGATTTATATCAGGCGGTGATGCAGCATTTATTGCCACAGATTGACGTGCTGACGCCTAACCTGCCGGAGTTGGACGCTTTAGCTCAAAACTCCGATATGAAACAGGCTGTTGAGCTGCTGTTCAAAGCTGGCGTAAAAACAGTACTGGTGAAAGGTGGTCATCAACAGGCAACAGCTTGCACCGATCAGCTTTTTATTAGTGCAGATTTTCGTTACCGCGGTTATCCGGCTTATACCAATAAAGTCAGGCTGCGCAGCCCACGCCAACAACATCATTTGAACCACGGCACAGGCTGTAGTTTTAGTAGTGCTTTGGCAGCAGCTTTGGCTTTAGGTTATGCACTGGAAGATGCTTTTGTAGTGGCTAAAACTTATATCAATCAGGGCTTAAGCCAGCCAGTTGCTGTCACTGAAAATCACGGTACTTTAGGCCATTGGGGGGTTCCACGTAATCCAAATTATTTACCAGAGCTGCTGACTGAACATCTGCAGCCACAGGCCCCGGCCTTTGCGCCTTTAAAAGCTGCTTTAGGTTTGTATGTGATAGTGCCTTCAGTCACAGAGTTACAAAGAGCCTTAGCAGCCGGAGTAAAAACCCTGCAACTACGGATAAAAAGCACAGATCAGCAGCTACGCCAACAGATCCAACAGGCTATCCAGCTTTGTCAGCACCCTGATATTCAGCTGTTTATTAACGATCACTGGCAGCTGGCACTGGAGTTGGGTGCTTATGGTGTGCATTTAGGTCAGGAAGATATCAACAGCGCCAACTTAGCAGCTTTGCAACAAGCGGGACTGCGGTTGGGTGTATCCAGCCATGGTTTTTATAAGCTGCTACGAGCACAACAACTTCAGCCCAGTTATCTGGCGATAGGTGCCATTTTTGCCACCCAAACCAAAGAGATGGGCGGCAAGTTACAGGGGCTACAGAAGCTTGCTCGTTACCCAACCTTATTCCCCACTATCCCACTGGTCGCTATTGGTGGCATCAATGAAAGCAATGCCAAAGCTGTGTTGGCGACGGGCATCAGGCACCTAGCTGTGGTACAGGCTTTTGCGAATGCCACAGCTCCCAAACTATGGGTGCAACAGATGCAACAGTTAATCAGCGAGGCCCAACTGGAGCAAAAGCCATGCTCAGTGATTTAGAATTTATCCGTTATAGCCGCCAGTTGATGTTGCCGGATTTTGGCGAAGCAGCTCAGCTGAAACTAAAACATACCAAGGTGTTGCTCATTGGCTGTGGTGGTTTAGGCCATGCCGCCAGCCAGTATCTGGTATCTTCGGGAATAGGCCAACTGACGTTGGTTGACGGCGATAAAGTGGAGTTATCCAATCTGCAGCGGCAACTATTATTCCGCGACAGTGACAGAGGTGTTAATAAAGCCAAAATAGCGGCGCGTCAGCTCAAACAGCTCAATCCCTATGTACAGCTAAGCGCTGTAGAACAGCATTTTAGCGTCGACAATGCTGCAACTTTATTGGCAAATACTGACTGGGTATTAGACTGCACCGATAATTTCCAAAGCCGAAAGCTTATCAATAAACTCTGTCAGCAGCATCAAATCAGCCTGATTAGCGCTGCCGCTATAGCCCAACAAGGTCAGCTAATGCTTTGGCCTTTTGCACATACTCCAAGCCCATGTTACCAATGTTTATTTCCGGATTTAACCGATCAATCCGGTAATTGCAGCAGCTTAGGCGTATTAGCTCCTTTGCCTGGCATCATAGGCGCTATGCAAGCTATGTTACTGATCCAACAAATTATTCAACCGGACCACCAGGCAAAATTCTGGCAATTTGAGGGGGTGGGGTTCAGGTTCGTTGCTTATGATATGCCAGTTCAAGGTTGCCGCTGTCTGGTTGAAAAAACAACCTGAAATAGGTTTTTTGGCAGATTAAAACCACAGCATTAAGGCTGTGGCTTTGACAAACCTCTTTACCAAGCAATTATTTAACCTGGTAACGAGCACCTGGTTTTGTATGGCCGAACCGTTGTGATAATGCTTTACGGGTGGCCTCAAACGCATCCCATTCAGCGCCATCCTGTAATGGCGGAATGGTGATCACTTCACCTGCATCCAGGCCAGCCAGAGCTGCATCCACCATATCCGCTGTGTTCATCACAATTTCAGCAGGCAAATGCTCATGCGGCAGGCCTGCCACACCCCAGAAATCTGTCGCTGTTGCACCTGGCAATACCGCCTGAATTCGAATGCCCTGCGAAGCAAGTTCATGCTGCAGTGACTGCGTCAGCGCCAGTACATAAGCTTTGGTTGCGCCATACACTCCATTCAGAATTTCCGGCCCCACAGCCACTATAGAAGCGATATTAATTAAAGTACCGCTGCCTTGTTTGACGAAAGCAGGTACTGCGGCGTAGGTCAGGCGGGTTAGGGCTGTGACATTGATATCAATCATACTGACCATGTCTTTGATGTCGCTTTGCAGTAAAGGCGCTACAGCACCAAAACCTGCGTTATTCACCAGCACATCAATACCACCTTTAGCCAACACTGCTTCTACTGCAGCAGATTCTGTCGGGTTCGCTAAATCAGCCTGGATCAGTTGCACAGTGCGACCAGTTTCGCTGCGTATTGACGATGCCACAGCCTCCAGACGTTCTTTGTTGCGGGCCACCAGGACGAGGTCATAACCACGACGGGCTAAGCGATCCGCATATACAGCACCTATGCCAGATGAAGCGCCAGTAATCAAAGCAGTTTTAGTGTTCATGTTATTTTCCTTGAGTAGGTGTTGAAGACAGGTTCATTGTGGCAGAACAGAAAATAAGATAAATGACACAAAAAGCGCATTTAAGGACACAACCCACCATTGAGGGAAAGTAAGAGAAATAAACTTAAAACAGCTGGACAAAGCCTTACCAAGTACAAATAATGCGCAACATAAATTTATACTTTATCAATCATTACCCACCTTTAAGGACATTGGATGAATAAGCGTATCGGGCTCATTGTTTATGATGATTTTCAGATCCTGGACTTGGCCGCACTGACCGTTTTTGAATTCGCCAATAGCATGCAGCAAAAAATCCAGTACCAGTTTGCGTCTTTGTCCCTGGACGGTGGCCCAGTCAGAAGTTCGACCGGGGTGGTGATCGAGACTCAAGCCATAGGCTTTGGTAGCTATGACACTCTGATCATTGCAGGCGCTTTACTGATCCCAAAAGCAATGCCGGCTTTAGAAGCAAAGTTAAAAGAAGCGGCTTCTGACACAAAACGTATTGCCAGTATTTGTAGTGGCGCTTTTGTGTTGGCGAACTCAGGTTTATTGGATGGCAAAAGAGCCACCACCCACTGGGCCTGGGGCCGGGATTTGCAGCAGCAACATCCTGCAGTTTTGGTGGATGAAGATAAAATTTATGTCAAAGATGGTCAGGTCTGGACATCAGCCGGAGCCACCGCCTGTATCGACTTAGCTCTGGCTTTAGTAGAGGCCGACTTAGGTGCTGAAGTCACAAAAAGCATAGCACGCCTGATGGTAGTGCATCATAGAAGGACCGGTGGGCAGTCGCAGTTTTCAGCAATGGCAGAGCTAGAACCCAGTTCAGACAGAGTCAGAGATGCTCTTAGATTTGCCAAAGAGAACCTGCAAAAAGATTTAACAGTAGAAGATTTAGCAGCGCATGTGCATTGGAGCCCACGCCACTTCAGCAGAGTTTTTCATAGCCAAACCGGCATAGCACCGGCCAAAGCTATAGAAAAACTAAGGCTGGAAGCGGCCCAATCTTTAATAGAACAAGGTCATTCCTCCATCAGCCGTATTGCAACTCTGACAGGTTTTGGCGACGAAGAACGGATGCGCCGCGCTTTTTTACGCACCTACGGCCAATCCCCCAAAGCCTTTGTGCATTTAGCAAGATTACAGCAGGATAATGTGTATTTATCCTGAGCTTATCATCACATCAATGATGAAACTGATCGGGGCCAACAATCAATAAAGGGTAGCGTTGCTATGCTCTGATCACACCCTTTTAAAGCCGATCCTAAATCCACCCCAATGCCGCCCTTTCACCATGATAGGCACCGACAAATCATGCAGAATTTCACCTGTGTCACGTTTATAGGTTTGCAGCAGCATAGGCTGGGTATTGCTGCCACAGCGGCTACCAGTGCGGTCGCTAAAGACACGTTTAGTACGGTTTTGCAGTAAATCTTTTTCGTAGTTGCCTGTTAACGCCTGACTGTATTTCTTGTTATGCGTCGGGAAATAGCCCTTGCGATCGACACCGCCAGCGTACAACACATTGCTGTGACGCTCCAAAATAGGTTCCTGAATTAAAGGGAAAAACTGGTCGGTAAAGCTATCGTAAGCGGTATGAAATTTTTGCGGATTGGTGTTGGCTATAGCCTGATATTGTTCGGCAAATAATTGTTGCTCTGTCAGCTTGCCATCACTCAGCGCTTTTTCAAATAAAGCAGCTATTGCAGCGGCTGCTTGCTGCGCTTCTTTCAGTACAGGGTTAAAGAAACTTTGCTCGGTAACAGTGCTGAGTTCACGGTAAATACTTTCAGTTTCTACCGATAATTCAATGGCTTGGTCGGCCACTGTGCTGCCCTTATGTTCTATCGCGGATAAGGCTTTATTAATACTCTGAATCGACTGGCCTAGTTGCTGGCTGGTGTTTTCTAATCCAGTACTAACCTGCTCTATTTGCTCCAAAGCTGCGGATACTTGCCCTACTTCAGTATTGATGCCATTAAAACCTGCGGCCACAGATTGTAATTCCTGCTGCACGTCACCACTTAACTGCACCAGCTGCGTCATGACGCCCGCTGTTTGTTCACTTTGACTGCGAATATCAGCCAGCATTTTTGCAATGTCTTTGGTCGCTTCTGAGGTTTTGCCCGCTAAAGCCCGCACTTCATCTGCGACTACAGCAAAACCACGGCCTTGTTCACCAGCCCGCGCCGCTTCAATAGCGGCGTTTAACGCCAATAAGTTAGTTTGATTAGCAACACCAGTGATCACTTCAGTAATACGCTGGATATCGTCGGCACTGCCTTTGAGTTGCTCCAGCCTTGCGGCTGCATCACTGACTGCGTTAGCTAACTGGTTGATGTTATCAACACTTTTTTGCAAACGCTGATCAGCTGCACTGCAGGCGTTAGCGGTATGAGTGATGCTATGGCTGATTTGCTGCAGATTATCTGTGAGTTGACCACTGGTATCAGTTAAGCCTGTCGCCGCGTTGCCAATCTGGCTGCAGTCGTCACCGCTGTGTTTGATATCTTTAATTAAACCATCGATATAAAAAGAAACTTCTGCTGCCCCTATCGCCATTTTTGAAGTGGCTTCGGTAATGTGATGAGCGCTATCGGCCAGCGCGTTGGATCCATCTTTAGCCTGAATTTCTGGTTGTTTCTGGTTATTCCAATATAGAAAACCGACCACAGCGCATAAGTTTAACGCCACCAACAGCCAGCTATTAAAATCCAGCCACAGGTACAAGACCTGGGCCACCAGCCAGAGCACAACAAACACCACTGCAGCACGAACATTTTCCATAACGACTTCCCATTCGACAAAGGCAACATGGCAGAAGAAAAACTATAGAATTCACAACTCTACAGCATTTTGGTTTTGGCAGTGTTTCTGTTATGCAAGCAACTGTCAAACCATCCACAGGGGAATGCGACTAAAGTCTAAGTCACTTTGGTTTACACCTGTAGTCCTTGAAGCCAGAGCTTTGTTGTCAGCCTCCTCTCAGACCAGCGACATAGATTGACTATGCGCCATACCGACTTGTCGCGCTGCATCTTCAGGTCACTTGGGTATATATGTCGCTATTGCCGGACAGGAAAACCGCAATCCGTCCAGGCTTGTATACCGCCAGCTATGGAGTATAGGTCACGAAAGCCCATACGTTGCAGCGACTCCACTGCCAAAGCGGAACGAGCGCCAGAGCGGCAAATTAAATACAAAGGCTGAGTGGCTAATTCGGTCAAAGCCACGACCGCATCTTTATGCTCAGCAACAGCTGGATGCTGTGGCAACTGCATTTCCAACACGCCCCTGGGCATATTCACTGCAGTTGGAATATGACCTGTGGCAAATTCGGCAGGTTCACGCACATCAATAATTCGCACCTGACTGGTTTGTAATAAAGCAGCAAGTTGCTGTACTGTCAGTTCCTGAATTTTAGCTTTGGCTTCAGCCACCAGTTGGGCTCCGGTTTTCATAAAAGCAATCCTGTGTAGTGAGTTGGTTTTACTATATACCGAAAGAAGCCGCAGGTGGAATCAGGTAGCAACACAACGATTTGAAATGAATCGACCAGAATTTCTTAGACACTTTGTAGCCTGAGGACTAAAGAGTATATGTGTGCAGGCACCGGCCAAGATTGCTCACCCTTCCGGTTTGCCCTGACTGGCTCTACCGGTTTGGTCTGCTCACCCTGGTGGTGATTTTGCTCACTTTAGATAGCAAAAAGGACACCGGGTTATGGGTGTCCTTTTTGTTTCTAATTACATCGGATATTACCTATCCCATAAAAATTTCTGCTTTCTTATTATCTAAAAATAACAACCAGTTATATCAATACAAATCCATAATCTCCACAGAAGCCAGAATACAGATAATAGAAACAGATGCATATATGATATGGGATACCCATAATACTGTTTTTTTATTTACCCCCACAAAGCCAGACTTTTTCATTAGAAACACATCAGAAACAATTTTTCTCGAAAAAAAAGTTAGCCCACAACTTAAGATAATCATAAATATTGGCATGTAACTCACTGTCCCCATAAATTCTTTACTCAAAAATATTGAAATGGGAAGCGTAAGCACCCCAAAAAAAACTCCGATTTGAGACATTGCCATATGATCGGAATACCTCCCCCATTTATCACCGGCAAGGAGGACCGTACCTATAACATACATCTTGAATAACTCACCTGGAAGTTTAAATAGACTAGTCATACTCTCTTCTCGTACCAATAAAGTTCATCATTTCTACTTTAAATTTGTTTGATTGTTCAGATAAACCTTGAGGAGCGTTAACGATATCACGCTTTAAAGATATTGCTCCAGGAACACCTTTAGGAGCTGGATAATAAATATCCACAGCACCATAGCTTGCAGCCATAACAAAACCGGGTAATGACGAACTACCAACCCTTAACATTGTGAGATCTACAGCAATCTTCCCAACAAGTTCGTTACTTGTTATTAAGCTTTTTTCATAAGAAACATAAGCCGCCAGTGCTGAAATACCAAATCCACCATAACCTGCAACCTGAGACAAAACCCTTCCAGCTGAAGACAAATCTAGGGATATAGAACTAGCATTTGGTGCAAACGAAAACTTATAGTCTCCCATGGTATGCCCCATTGCCTGCAAAGCAAGAAATGCACCTTTTCCATGCGCCAAGTTCAAGCCTTTGGATGACTCCAGCACACCACCAGCCAATGAGGCAGCATAACTAATATCACCGCCATTTATTGAATCATGCCAACCGACAAATTGCTCAGCCAGCCCCCATGTTCCTGAGTCACTGTTGCCTCCAACCCCATAAGCATCTTCAAAATAATCAGATACCGTTCCTGAAGCTAGCGCATTCTCAAAAGCCTGATTTGACTGATTATTGATATCTACAGTCTGAGAATTCTGCTTAGCTACACTGCCTTGCGGGGCTGCGCCATTACCCGACGAACCACCATAACCTCCGCCTTGGAATGAGCCGCTAAACGTTACATTACCACCCACCCCAGTAATGTTGTCGCCGATAATATCTGATTCTTTAATATCCCGGTCTATCCGACTGCCAGTTACACTGGCGTACCCTGTTGGATCCGTCCCAGCCAGCGGATTATTCATAATGTATGAGTAAGGGTTCAAACTCTGGCTATGACCAGGTGACTAAATAATAGGGTCCACCGATAAGAACCGGCCAAGATTGTAATCATCCCCCTGCCCGTTCATAGGAATGGCGAGGCAGTACGATGAGTACCTCAATAAAGAGTTAAGCTGTTAAAGAACAATTGTTTTCTGAATACTGCATCCCACATTAGCCAAGCCCATTTGTTTAGGTCAATGCGGTTTCTGCTGATATTTTACGTTACCTATTTATTGTCGAACTGCACAGGTATTTTTGTCTGAAGATTGCCGTTATGGTCTGAAAGCGATGCTGTTATTGGCAGTTAAGCTGTATCCGCAATGCCTCAATATGAGCTTGAAAGTCGTCTGGCCGTGATTTTTTAAACTTTTCCAGATTTATCAACTTCCATTTCACTGACGGGTATTGTGAAAAGTCATATATTGACCAGTCCGGTTCCAGCCGATTCACACTCAGCAGAAACTCACGATCTTTGTCGTCCAAACTTTCGTTCACAACCTGAATAAGATCGTTTCTTGTCGCTTCAAAAGCTTCATATGTAAATGGGTGCTCAGACATACCTTTGAACTGATTCTCAAAGGCGACACGTTGGTCAATATGGTTAGGGTTGAGCATTTCATGTGTTGGCCTATTGCTACAGATCAGTGCATAGATAACACCTTCTTTAATCTCACCGGTGTATCCCGGCCCTTGCAGCAGTAGGTGAACATCAAACAAATCTCTAGGGTGCTGTCTGTCCAACGCTGCACAGATTTTTCCACCATAAAGCTGGGACAGGGGCACAACCTGTATATCGCAGAACACATCAAAAGACTCCTGTGCTGCATCACACAAAGGCTGCACGGGGGCTGTGTCGCCAATTACGCCCCGGCCAATCATATTCACTTCAATCTTGACCAGCACATCGCCTTCTTCCACCATGAGTTTGCAGACATCAGCTCCTGAGGGATCCCCACGAATTTAAGCATGTAAATCATCTCCATAGGAAGCTGTGA
>NZ_LAMX01000035.1:0-38902 GCF_001275035.1 Rheinheimera sp. KL1 | reverse complement strand
CATAGCCCCGACCGAACGATCACCACCTCCATAGGAGGTGGTTTAAGATTGACAACCAAAAGCCAGCCTCGATGCTGGCTTTTTTCTTTCTAAAAATAAGCTATTTCGTTGATTTTAAAGCGAAGTACTTGGCTTCTTGGCTGCAATACCTTATATATTAATCAAGCATAAAAATTAGCCGCTTAAGGCTTTATCACAACGGAGGTCTGCATGAGCGATCCGGTACTCAAATCCAAAGCCCTGGGTTTGATGTATGGCTTATTGGCCGGAGAAGTTTTAGGTTCCGCCGTTGAAGGTCTTGAACAAGATGAACGTGAAGAGCGGCTTCGCTTTGACCTGGGTGAAATGTTACTACAAAACCCCTGGCAAACCTTGTCAGGACAGCCAACCGACAGCGGTGAGCTTGCTGTGCTTTTATGCCGCCTGTTAGCTCATTATGGTGAGTATCAGGAAGAGGGGGCCTGGCAGGCCTATGAATATTGGCTCAGGACCGAACCTTTTGCTGTACCCGATGAATTAAAACGCGCTTTGTTAAGTCAGCAGGACGAGGAGTCCTGTGCAACAACTGCTTTGGCTCGTGTTGCCCCCATGGCGTTGATGGTGCCTTATCAGTCTTTACCTCAGTTAGCGGCCTGGGCCATGGCTGATACCGCGTTAACTCATCCGAATATGTTGTGCCAGCAAGTCAGTGGTTTGTATGTGATGGCATTAGGCCATGTGCTGGAAAACGACTGCAGTGCAGATCAGTTGTATCAACTGATTAAAGACTGGGCTTCACAGCTTAAAGTGGATAAACGTATTATCCGCACTATTGATCAAGCGTTATTTATGCCGCCAACAGAAACTGAGATGTCAGATCTTTCAGTGCTTGGGTGTTTTCAGAATGCCATCTGGCAGCTGTTGTATGCTCAGGATTATCTGGATGGTATGCTGGACACACTAAAAAGAGGTGGAGACACTGCCAACAACGCTGCCGTGGCCGGCGCTTTATTAGGGGCTTGTTATGGTGTGGCTGAGGTCCCTGATTCATTGCGCAACGCTATTACTCACTGCAGACCACTCAAAGGCCAGTTTGGTGTGCTTCAGCCACGACCTGAATGCTGTTGGGCCAATGAAGTAGAGTATTTAGCCGAACAGATTTTAACGGGTATAAAAAAACCGGCCTGATCACAGCCGGTTCAATCTAGGGAAGAAACTGAAATTTACTTGGTATTACGATTTTCTTCGCACGATTTTTTATCGACGCACTCACCATACAAATATAAGCTGTGGTGTGTCAGCTTAATACCGTTTTTCTCAGAAATTTCTAATTGCTTACGTTCAATATCATCATCTTCAAATTCGATGACTTTACCGCAATTTAAGCACACCAGGTGATCGTGGTGATCCATGCGGCTTAATTCGAACACCGACTTACCACCTTCAAAATGGTGACGGGTGACAATGCCTGCATCGTCAAACTGGTTTAATACCCGGTATACAGTCGCCAAACCTATATCTTCACCTAACTCCAGCAAAATCTTATACACATCTTCAGCACTGATATGCTGATGATTAGGATCTTGCAAAATATCGAGAATCTTCACTCGTGGCAGAGTGACTTTGAGGCCTGCTTTACGCAATTCGGTATTATGATCTGACATGGACTGTTCTACTCTTTCTTGAATTTCAAATGATTATAAGGCCATTACCAACAGAAGCAACCTCTAAATCTGCCCATTACTACCAGCAAAGCGCTGACAAAGTGCAAACAAGACGTTAGAATTTCGCCAAACAGGTCTTACCAGAGGTTTCTTATGCGTTGGGCATTTAATCCGGCCGTGATGCGACATTTATTAAATTTGTGGCCACCATTTTTCTTCACAGGTATTAAGGTGGTTGAGCTGGCAGAGGACTACAGGTATTGCAAGGTGGAGCTGAAAAACAGGCCCTGGACCCGTAATATCAATAGCAGTCAGTTTGGTGGTTCTATGTTTGCGATGACCGATCCTATTTATCCCTTGATGTTGATGGGGTCTCTGGGCAAAGAATATATGGTGTGGGATAAGCAAGCCGATATTAACTACATCACACCGGGTCGTGGCAAATTAATGGCTGAATTTGTGCTGACAGATAACGAGCTTGAACATATCAAACAACAAACTGAAGCAGGAGAGAAGTATTTCCCTGATTTTGTGGTGCACGTCAAGGACTGCAAAGGCGAGTTGGTATGTGAGGTCAAACGTAAAGTGTATATCCGTAAAAAGCCTAAATACCGCGATACCTCTCAATAAAACAAAAGGGCCAGAGTTGAAACTCTGACCCTTAGAGATTACAGATTTTCCAGCTCTTTTAAGCTCAGTTCATCATAAATCTGCTTACACCATTGCTTCACACGTTGCTCTGTCAGTTCTGGCTGACGGTCTTCGTCTATGCCTAAACCAACAAAATGGTCGTTGTCCGCCAGTGCTTTGGAGGCGACAAAGTTGTAGCCTTTGGTTGGCCAGTTTCCAACGATAATAGCGCCTTTAGGTTCGATAATGTCACGTAAGGTGCCCATCGCATCAAGGAAATACTCGGCATAATCTTCCTGATCACCACAACCAAAAATCGCGACCAACTTATTGTTAAAGTCTATGTTTTCCAGCTCAGGAAAGAAGTCATCCCAATCACACTGGGCTTCACCGTAATACCAGGTCGGAATACCAAACAGCAACAAATCGTAACTGGCAATTTGTTCTTTTGTGCTTTTGGCAATATCCATCACATCAAACAAATGTTTGCCCAGCTCTTTCTGAATCATTTTTGCGATATGTTCAGTATTACCTGTATCGCTACCAAAAAATATACCTACAGTTGCCATAACTTTCGCCTTCTACCTGGTCAACGCTTGTTCTAAAACCCATTCTATATAGGCGCTACGTGTCATATTTTGCTGCTGTGCAGACAAACTCAGCTGTTCATACAACTGTTCTGACACTTTGCACTCTATACGCTTTAAACCTTTACTTCGATCGCGTTTGATTTGATTGCGTTTGTTCAGCTTCAGCTGTTCTTCCCGTGGTAAAGGATTAGTCCTTGGACGGCCGGGGCGCTTTTCATGCGCAAACAAATCTATGGTTGTGCGATCTGTGGCTATTTTAGCCATGTCTCGCACCTCATTTATTCGACAAAAAACTCAAAAATCACTTTAGCTAAAAAAGCTGCAGGAGATAAAAACAGCACTAACCACACAAAAATTTTGCCAAAACGAGGAGCGTTACTTTTTTTCAGTACATCCCAAATGGCCATCACAATAAACAGATACAGGGCACCAACACCCAGAAAAAGACCCAGGGTCTCAAACTGCTCAATATTCATAATGACCCACTAGACCTTAAAAATTGCGCGCACTATAGCACAATTTTTTTAGGAATTAATTGCGTTAACTCAATAAAAAGTCGGTGACAATTTTAGCGAAAGCCACAGGCTTTTCGGCGTGTAACCAGTGGCCTGTACCCATAATGACTTTGGCTTTACTGTGTGGAAACAACTGTTGGATCAGGCTCTGGTGTTCTGGTAACAGATAATCAGATTCTGCGCCTTTAATAAAAAGCGTAGGGCCTGTGTAGGGGCCTTTGCTCGGCGGAGCTTCTAATAACTGCGGATAATTGGCGATCAGTGCTTTGATATTAAAGCGCCAGCGGAACTGGTCACCGTCTTTATATAAGCTTTTGAGTAAGAATTGCCGCACACCGGTTTCAGTGATAACCAAAGCCAGTTGTTGATCAGCCTGCTGCCGGCTTTGTAAGCTACTAAGATCAATGCCATCCAATGCGGACAATATTTCCAAGTGGCGCGGCCTGTTTTGTACTGGTGATATATCGGCCAGAATGAGTTTACTAACACGCTCTGGATAACGCAGCGCAAACTCCATAGCAATTTTGCCACCCATAGAGTGGCCCAACAGGATCACTTGCTCTAAACCCAAATGATCCAGAGTCTCTTTCACATCCTCTGCCATCAGCGCATAGGACATGCTATCGTGCCAGTCGGACCGGCCATGATTACGCATGTCCAGGTTGATCACTTGCCATTGTCCGGCTAAAGCGCGAGCAATCACGCCGAGGTTCTCGTAGCTGCCAAAAAGGCCGTGGATCAATACAATAGCTTGACCTTGGCCTGTGATCTCGGTATGTAATATCATTGTTTTTTCCGATTTAACGACCTTATTTACGACATAAAGGTATGGTATCAAAACAGCTGGCTGGCGTCAGCGCCTACCTTTTGTATAGCCAAAGTAATTGGTGTTGCAGGGAGGCGACAAGTGATTGAGACCCCAGGATCATAGTTGTCTTAGGTGATTGGGGGGAAGAGTGCAGTCAACAAAGCTGCAGCTTCAAGCACTAAGGGTATATAATGGCTTCACTTTTAAAAACGCGGACTAACTTCATGAAAACCATCGAAATAGATGACGATCTTTATCAATTTATCGCCAGTCAGACTCAACAGATTGGTGAAAGCGCCTCTGATATTCTGCGCCGTTTACTGATTGTCAGCCTGACAGAAGCACAAGCTCCTGCTGTACCAGCTGCAAAAAACGCAACGAAAACCTCAGAGGAAGTGGCCTCTAAGTCAACAGCAGGATCAGTAGAAAAACCAGCAGCACCGGCTGTAGTCGAAAAGAAGGCAAGCTCTGTTACTACTGTTGATAAATCCAGCTCTGTTTTTGATTTTATCAGCCAACAAGATCTGTCTGCTGAACAAAGCGTGGTAGGGCGCTTCTTATTTATCTTATCAGCTCTATCCCGTGCTCATCGGGGCGATTTTGCTCAGGTACTGGAAATTAAAGGCCGTAACAGGCTGTATTTCGGTCAATCCGAAGCCTCTTTGTTAGAAGCGGGTAGCAGTACCAATCCAAAACCTATTCCCAATACAGATTTTTGGGTGATCACCAATTCAAACACCACACGTAAGAAAATGATGCTGACTGAAGTGGCCACTAAGCTTGGCTACAATGCAGCTGAGGTAGAACGGATCCGCGATTTGTTATAAGGAGAGTGTATGTCGTTACATCCGCTGGCAGGACAAACTGCACCAGCTGCCATGTTGCCAAATATAGCGCAGCTGATGGCTGCCTATTACAGCCTGAAACCTGATGTGGCGATCGCCAGTCAGCAAGTGAGTTTTGGTACCTCAGGGCACAGAGGAGGAGCTTTACTTAAGTCCTTTAATGAGTTTCATATTCTGGCGATAGTGCAAGCCGTTGCAGAGTACCGAAAACAGCAGGGTTATAGTGGCCCGTTATTTTTAGGCAAAGACACTCACGGCTTATCAGAAGCTGCTTTTGTTAGCACTTTGCAAGTACTGATTGCCAATGGCGTCACCACTCATATTCAGCAGGACGGCGGTTTTACACCCACACCTGTTATTTCTCATGCAATTTTGTGTTACAACAAAGGTCGTTCCTCGGATTTAGCGGATGGTCTGATCATCACGCCTTCCCATAATCCACCGGAAGACGGCGGTATTAAATACAATCCACCTCATGGCGGTCCTGCCGACACTGACGCGACAGATTGGATCCAAAAACGAGCCAATGCCTTACTGGCTGCACAGTTAGATGGCGTGAAGCAGGTAGGCTACGAAGAAGCGTTGGCGTCCCCTTTGTGTGTCAGCATTGATTACGTGCAGCCTTATGTCGATGATTTAGCGAATGTGATTGATATGGCCGCTATCGCCAAAGCGGGTGTCAAAATTGGTGTTGATCCCTTAGGCGGTTCAGGTATTGCGTTTTGGCCTGTGATTGCCAAGACCTATGGTCTTAATATCACCGTAGTGAACGAACGGGTTGACCCGGCTTTTAGCTTTATGCCGTTGGATAAGGACGGAAAAATCCGTATGGACTGCTCCTCAGCTTATGCAATGGCCAATCTGATCCAACTCAAAGATCAGTTTGATGTGGCCATAGGCAACGACCCTGATTTTGACCGTCATGGCATTGTGACCCGAAGTGGCGGCCTGATGAATCCAAATCATTATCTGGCAGTGGCCATTAACTATTTATTGAGCAACAGACCTTTATGGTCAACCGGCTTAGCAATAGGCAAAACACTGGTTTCTTCAGCCTTGATTGACAGAGTAACTCAAGGCCGCGGCCGTAAAGTGTATGAAGTCCCGGTGGGCTTTAAATGGTTTGTCGATGGTCTCTACAAAGGCACTGTAGCTTTTGGGGGGGAAGAAAGTGCAGGGGCAAGTTTCCTGCGTTTTGATGGCACTGTCTGGTCGACCGATAAAGATGGTTTTATTCTGGGATTACTGGCGGCAGAAATGCTGGCAAAAACCGGAGTCGATCCGTATCAGCAGTATCAGGCGCTGACCAAAGAATTTGGTTCACCTTTGTATCGTCGTCTGGATGCAGCAGCTTCAGCAGAGCAAAAAGCTGCACTGAAAAATCTCGATGTCAGCAGTGTAAAACAGACTGAATTGGCAGGCGATGACATACTTGCAGTGCTTACAAAAGCACCAGGGAACGATGCCAGTATTGGTGGTGTAAAGGTAGTCACCAAAAATGGCTGGTTCGCTGCGCGGCCATCTGGTACAGAAAATAGCTATAAAATTTATTTAGAGAGTTTTGTTGATCAAACACATTTAATGCAGCTTGAATCTGACGCCAAAGCCTTTGTGGATGCGGTGTTCAAGGCAATTTAAGCATTTGAAACAGCCTGTTAGCGTGTTGTAATAAAATTACGATAACAGGCTTTATTTTTGCTAATTCTTGACTATTGCCCGCCATTTTTGTAATTTTTCTACAACTACAGTTATAAAAAAAAGCGGCCCACCGCTCATTAAACCGGGATTTAGCAATGAAAAAAACGTCTTCAAAGGCAAAAGCCTCAGTGGCTATTGCGGACCTTCCGAGCACGGAAGAATTAAAAAACAGCATCATTAAACATTTACACGGCAGTCTTGGTACAGATGTAAATAAAGCCAGCCCACAAGCCTGGTGGCGTGCCACTTGTGCTGCAATCAATGAATATGTGTACGATGGTTTACGTAATACTCAGCGTACTCACTATCAACAAAATACCCGCGCTGTGCATTATTTCAGCCTTGAATATTTAATGGGGCGTCTGTTCAGCAACAATCTGCACAATTTGGGTGTTTATGACGCTGCAAAAGATGCACTGGCACAGCTGGGCTTAAATATCGCTGATCTGGAAGATCAGGAAGAAGACATGGCGCTGGGTAACGGCGGTTTAGGCCGTTTGGCTGCCTGTTTTATCGACTCTATGGCGACGTTGAATTATCCAGCTATTGGTTATGGTATTCATTACGAACACGGATTGTTTAAACAAGAATTTTCCGATGGTCGTCAGATTGAGCGTCCGGATAGCTGGCGCGAATACGGTAACCCGTGGGAGATTTGCCGTCCTGAATCTATTCAGGAAATTTCAGTCTACGGTTATGTAGAAACGACTTATGATCTGCAAGGCAAAATGAAAAAAGTGTGGCACCCTGGCCGCATTATCAAAGGTGTACCTTGGGATATTCCGGTGGTAGGTTATCAGGGCAGCTCTGTTAACGTATTACGTTTGTGGGAAAGCCGTGCCAGTGATTTCTTCAACTGGGACGTATTTAACTCAGGCGGTTACATCGATGCGGCGCGTCAGAACATCGAAGCGGAAACCATTTCCAAAGTGCTGTATCCAAATGATGAAACAGACGCGGGTAAAGAATTACGTTTAATTCAACAGTATTTCTTCTGCTCTTGCTCACTGAAAGACATTATTCGTCGTTACAAACGCGCTAATGGTGATGACTGGAGCAAGTTCCCTGAGCAAGTGGCTATTCAGCTGAACGATACTCACCCGGCCGTAGCTATTCCTGAACTGATGCGTATTTTAGTTGACCGTGCGGAAATGAGCTGGGATGAAGCCTGGAACCTTTGTCAAAATGTATTTGCCTACACCAACCATACCTTGTTACCAGAGGCTCTGGAAAAATGGTCAGTGCGTTTATTTGAAAAAGTATTACCACGCCACTTAGAAATCATTTACGAAATTAACCGTCGTTTCCTGGTTGAGCAGGTGGATGTGTTATGGCCTGGCGATAACGAGAAAAAACGTAAACTTTCTATTATCGAAGAAGGCCACGAGTCTATGGTTCGTATGGGACATTTGTCTGTGGTCGGTTCGTTCCGCGTTAATGGCGTGGCCGAAATTCACTCAGACTTAGTGAAATCAGATTTATTCCCGGAAATGGTGGCCTTATGGCCGGATAAATTCACCAACGTGACAAATGGTGTAACACCACGTCGCTGGTTAAAAGCCTGTAATCCACGTTTAGCCAAGTTGCTGGACGAAACTATTGGCGATGAATGGCCACGTGACTTAAAACAGCTGAATAAGTTTGCTGCTTTTGCTGATGATCCTGCCATTCAGGATGCCTTTATGGCCATCAAACAGCAAAACAAAGCTGATTTAGCGACAGTAGTGAAGAAGCTGACCAATATCAGCATTGACCCTCATGCTATTTTTGATATTCAAATCAAACGTTTGCATGAATACAAACGTCAACATCTGAACTTGTTGCATATTCTGGCCTTGTACCGTCGTATTCTGCAAAACCCGGATTACGACATGGTGCCACGTGTATTCCTGTTTGGTGCAAAAGCAGCTCCTGGTTACAAACTGGCCAAAGAAATTATTTACGCCATCAACAAAGTGGCTGAGAAGATCAACAACGACAAACGGGTGAAAAACCGTCTGAAAGTGGTCTTTATGCCAAACTACCGTGTGACATTAGCTGAGAAAATGATCCCGGCTGCTGACGTGTCAGAGCAAATCTCTACCGCAGGTAAAGAAGCTTCTGGTACAGGTAATATGAAACTTGCGTTAAACGGTGCTATCACTGTAGGTACGCTGGATGGCGCCAATATTGAAATCGCTGAGGAAGTGGGACCGGATAATATTTCTATCTTCGGTTTAACCGTTGATGAAGTAAAAGCGCTGCAGGCCAAAGGCTATCACAGCTGGGATTACTATTATCAGGATGCTGAAATCAAAGCTATTCTGGACTGGCTGGAAACGGATTACTTCACGCCGGGTAAACCAGGTGAATTGTCTGCCATCAAACGCAGCCTGCTTGAAGGTGGAGATCCGTACTTAGTGTTGGCCGATTTCCAGTCGTACGTGAAGGCACAAGAGAAAGTGGATGGCTGGTACCGTGATCAAGCCGGCTGGGCGAAAAAAGCCATTCTGAACACTGCACTGATGGGCAAGTTTACCTCAGACCGTTCTATTGAGGACTATGTAGAAAAAGTCTGGAAATTGGACTCTTGCAAAATTAGTCAACAATAAGCTGTTGTCTGAGTCGTTCGCTCAGTGACGAATAACAAAGCCCACTTCGGTGGGCTTTGTATTTGAATCAAAGCAACGGATCTGGACAGGTACAGAGAAACAACTGAACTATTTGTTACAATTTGCAGTCCTAGCAAGCATTGGGAATTCGTTTTCGCACCCCCATTAAGTTTACAGAGCCAATGAACAGGCGTTTTAAAGAGAGCAATCCATGAATTATCAACAGCAAGCCCAACAATGGCAGGCCTTATTCCGTCAGAAACAGCAGGGCAGTTTCCTCAGTCGTGTGCTGCTATGGCTGGTCGCCGGTATCATGCTGGTGTTTGCAATGGGCGTATTACTTTTTGTGCTGATGCTAAGCTGGTTACTTATTCCAGTGTTTTTATACAAAAGACATCAGCTACGCAAACAAGGTAAGTCGTTTTTCCAACAGGCTCAGCAACAGCAAAAACAGCGTTCATCGGAAAGCTCTGGTCGGGTAATTGAAGGCGAAGTGCTGGAACGTAAAAGCGACAATTAAAAGATTCAGTCACAAATGTAAGCAAAGCAGGGCATTGGAAAGTCAGTAATTTTTTCCTAACGCCCTGACCATCTATCCTGTGCTTTGGTATACTCGGCCCAGTTTTAAATCTGGTGCGTCTTATGATCCCAAAGTTAACTGCGTCCGAAACACTTAATCCCCAGGTACAGGCTTATGTCACTGCTTTAACTGCTGCTGGTTTTACCGGCGACATTGAAGTTAGTTACGCCAGTCGTTTGGCGGTAGCCACAGATAACAGTGTGTATCAACAATTGCCCGCTGCTGTGCTACTACCTAAGTCCGCTGCTGATATACAACTTATTTGCTCTTTAGCTCAGACATCAAGTTTTAGTGAGATCAAGTTCACGCCACGAGGCGGTGGTACCGGTACCAATGGCCAGGCGCTCACCTCTGCAGTGGTGGTGGATTTGTCGCGCCATATGCGTGAAATCCTGGAGATCAATGTCGATGAGCGCTGGGTGCGAGTGCAAGCTGGTGTGATTAAAGACCAGCTGAATGCCTTTTTAAAACCCTATGGCTTTTTCTTCTCTCCGGATTTATCGACCTCAAACCGCGCCACCATTGGAGGCATGATCAACACCGATGCTTCAGGTCAAGGCTCTTTAGTCTACGGCAAAACCAGTGATCACGTGTTATCCCTTGATACTGTGTTGATTGATGGCACGGCGCTGCATACTCATGTCATGCCGATAGACCAGGCAGAGCAGTTGGCAGAGCGCCAGGACAGCATTGGCCGCGTGTATCGTCAGGTATTATCCAGTTGCCGCGATTTCCGAGCTGATATATTAAAAACCTTTCCGCGTTTAAACCGCTTTTTAACAGGTTATGACTTAGAGCATGTATTTAACGAGGATTTAACTCAGTTTGATTTATCCCGCGTTATTACCGGCTCCGAAGGCTCTTTGGGTTTTGTCACTGAAGCCAAACTCAATATTACGCCCATAGCCAAATACAAATGCCTGGTCAATGTGAAGTACGACAGCTTCGAAAGTGCGCTTAGAAACGCACCATTTTTAGTAGCTGCTCAGGCGACGTCGGTGGAGACTGTCGATAGTAAAGTGCTGGATTTAGCCCGTAACGATATCATCTGGCATCAGGTCAAAGACTTTATTCAGGATGTACCAGGCAAAACCATGCTGGGTCTGAATATGGTCGAATACAATGCTGAAGACGAAGCCGATATGGCGCAAAAAGTTCAGCAGTTAGAAGCACGCTTGCAGCAGTCAGTGGCAAAGGGCGAGTCTGGCATTATCGGCTATCAGCTGACTTATGATAACAATGCCATTACCCAGATTTATGCGATGCGCAAAAAGGCAGTAGGCCTTTTGGGCAATGCCAAAGGCAGCAAAAAACCTATTCCTTTTACTGAAGACACGGCTGTTCCACCTGAAAATCTGGCTGATTTTATTATGGAATTCCGAGCCTTACTCGACAGCCACGGTCTGGCTTATGGCATGTTTGGCCATGTCGATGCTGGTGTGCTGCATGTGCGTCCGGCTTTGGATATGTGTGACCCGGAGCAGGAAAAACAGTTACGCGTGATTTCCGATCAGGTGGTGAAACTGACTGCAAAATACGGTGGCCTGATGTGGGGCGAACACGGCAAAGGTTATCGCAGTGAATATGGCCCGGAATTTTTTGGCGAGGCTTTGTTTACCGAACTGCGGAAAATCAAAACCGCTTTTGACCCCTTCAACCGCGTTAACCCAGGTAAAATTTGTACGCCTATCGACAGCAGCGAACAGTTAGTTAGCGTGGATGATGTCAAACGTGGCTTTTACGACCGGCAAATTCCGGTGGTGGTCAAAGAGAGTTTTGACAGTAGCTTAAACTGCAACGGCAATGGTCTGTGTTTTAACTACGAAGAAAATTCGCCTATGTGTCCGTCCAGTAAAGTCACTAAAGACAGACGCCATAGCCCCAAAGGCCGTGCAGGTTTAATGCGCGAATGGTTGCGATTAATGAGCAATCAGGGCGTGGATGTGCTGGCACAAGAACAGCAGATCCTCACTAAATCCCAGACGCTTTCTGGCATAGTTACCAAAATCAAAAACAGCTGGCAGAAAAAACAAGGCCAGTATGATTTCTCCCATGAAGTGATGGAGGCAATGGAAGGTTGTCTGGCCTGTAAAGCCTGTGCCGGCCAATGTCCTATTAAAGTAGATGTACCCTCTTTTCGTGCCCGTTTTATTCAGCTCTATCACAGTCGTTATTTACGTCCGGCCAAAGATTATCTGGTTGGAAATATCGAACGCTCAGCACCGCTGTTAGCCAGTATGCCAAAACTGGTCAACTTTTTCCTGCAGCAAGGCTGGATGGCAAGCTTGCTGAAAAAGACTGTAGGTTATGTCGATACACCACAATTATCGGTTCCCACTTTAAAGCAAAGAGTGCAGGGCAAGTATGGTTTTGATTTAACCGAGCTGCAGGCTCTGCCTGATGCTGATAAACAAAAGTTAGTCTTGTTGGTGCAGGATCCATTTACCAGCTTTTATGAGGCTGATCTGGTAGCTGACGCATTACAGCTGATTGAGAAACTGGGTTTTAGGCCTGTGTTGCTGCCATTTTTACCGAACGGTAAACCTCAGCATGTCAAAGGCTTCTTACGTGATTTTGCTAAAACAGCAAAAACAGCCTCTGATTTTTTAAATCAGGTAGCCGCTTTAGGCGCGCCATTGCTGGGCTTAGATGCTTCGTTAGTGCTGGTGTACCGCGACGAGTATGTCAAAACCTTAGGTGCAGAACGTGGCGATTATCAGGTGGCGTTATTTCATGAATGGTTAGTAAAACAAGATTTACCTGCTATTCAGACCCAGCAGAGCTTTAGTTTACTGGCGCATTGCACCGAAAAAACGGCGTTGCCAGCGACAGAAAATCAGTGGAAGCAAATTTATGCCAAAGCAGGATTAGAACTCAAAGCTGTGTCTGTAGGTTGCTGTGGTATGGCCGGTACTTATGGCCATGAGGCGCAAAATTTTGATAATAGCAAAACGCTGTATGAAATGAGCTGGCAAAAACCCGTGCAAAACACCGGTGCCGATCAGGTCTTGGTCACAGGCTTCTCCTGTCGTAGCCAGGTAAAACGTCTAGAAGGGGTGAAACCTAAACATCCGTTGCAGCAACTTTTGCAGTTACTTTAGGTCATTCTTTGACAACATACAGGGGCAGCAATGCCCCTGAATTTTTTGCCTGCCACCCAGGTTTCGTCAGTCTCTGGTTGTCCCTATGTAGATAAGTCAATAAAACGGTACAAGTTCAGCTAAGGTTTATACCACTGAGCTATGCTAGCTATTAGCTTTTTAATAACGTCACCCAAAGGAAGATGGATATGAATTGGTTTAAATGGCTGCTCGCGGTCGTAGCGGGCTTTATCGCAGTGGCTGCCTTTTATCTGCTGGTTGTATTTGATTTAAATGACTTTAAAGCGGAAATCACCCGCAAAGTCGAACAACAAACCGGGCGACAGCTGCAGATAGCAGGGGATATAGGCTGGACTATTTACCCTAGTCTTGGGCTATCACTGAGCGATGTAAAATTATCGAATCCAAAGGGTTTTGCGTCAGAGCAAATGCTGGAAGTGTCTGAATTGAAGGCTGCCGTAGCCTTAATGCCTTTATTTAACCAAGATCTGCAAATTCAACAGCTGCATTTAGATGGCGTTATAGCGAACCTTGTCACCCGTAAAGATGGCAGTTCCAGTATGGACGGCCTGACAGCAAATAAAACGACCATTACTACTGAGACTGAAACTGCAGCTGCAACAGGCCCAGAATTGCAACTACAGGAACTGTCTGTCAACAATCTGCAATTAAACCTGTTGAGTGAAGGTAGTCCGGACCAACGATTAACCTTGAAATCACTCAAACTAAATGATTTTAAAGCCAATGAATGGGCACCATTAGATTTTGAACTGGTCGTGCTATCGAGCCAAACTCAGCTCGATGTTAAAGGTTCTGCTCAATTGCAATTGAGTGAAAATAATCAGCTAGTGCAGTTAAAGGATTTTGTCCTGGAGACTGACTTTACCGGAGTACCGGTCAAACAGCTTTCTTTAGAGACAGAGTTAACACTGGCTCTGGATAAAAAGCAGCTGGAGTGGCAATGGAAAAAGCTGCAACTGGATGAGATCAAAGGTTCGGGCCAACTAGCGGTGAATTATGCCAAACAAGCAGTGATTAAACTGGATTTGCAGTTGGATGAAGTGGACACCGCATCTTATAGTTCTGAAAACAGTACCGAGCAGGCAGGCGCATCAGCGCAGCAAAGCCAGGCCGAGCCTGATTTATCCGCGCTGCGCCAATTTGATTTGGATTTAAAACTGGCAGTGAAGGCATTAAAAGTGGCGGGTTTGCATACAGAAAACCTGCAATTAGCGTTGACCAACAAAGCAGGACTGGTGCAAATTCAAAACGCCAGCGCCGATCTCTATCAAGGTAAAGTGCTGGCCAAAGCCACATTGGATGCCCGCAAAACGCCTGTCAGTTACAGCTTTAACAAACAACTGTCCGGTCTGGCGCTGCGGCCTCTACTGACAGATGGCGCTGATATTGATTTATTAAGTGGCACTGCAAAACTGAGCATCGAAGGCAAAGGCCATAGTTTGGTACCGGAGCAAATCAAGAAGAACCTGCTGGCAACTGGCAGTTTTGAAGTGACAGACGGTTCTTTGTATGGCGTCAATATCGCGCAAATGATCCGTAATGCCAAAGCCACACTGAAAAATGAAGCTCAAACCGGTGATAATTCAGAGCAAAAAACCGACTTTTCCAGCTTAACCGGCAGTTTTAACCTGACAGATGGCCTGCTGACGAATCCTGATTTAAAAATGGCAGCACCTTTGTTACGACTAGCAGGCAAAGGCTCAGCTAACTTACTTAGTGAAGAGTTGGATTATCAACTCAGTACGGCACTGGTGAATACGTCAAAAGGTCAGGGCGGTAAAGAAAAAGATGAGCTGGCAGGCATTGAAATTCCGCTTAAGATCAGCGGGACCATGCAAAAACCAAAATATGCTTTAGATACTAAAGCCTTGGTGGAAGGTCAGCTAAAAGACAAAGTAGAAAGTGGCAAAGAAAAACTGAAGAATAAATTATTGGAAAAACTCGGTGGACTGTAATACTTCGCGTCCTTTGATGGCATAAAAAAACGGAGCTTGAAGCTCCGTTTTTACTGGAAATTTTAATTTAGAACGCTGAAGTGTCCTGAAATAAACCGACTTTCAGATCTTTGGCTGTATAAATTTCACGACCATCTACACTGACAGAACCTTCGGCAATCCCCATAAACAACTTGCGTTTAATAACGCGGGTCATATCGATACGATAAGTAACTTTTTTCGCTGCAGGCAGGATTTGGCCTGTGAATTTGACTTCACCTACACCCAAAGCACGGCCTTTACCTGGACCACCGGCCCAACCGAGAAAAAAACCAACCAGTTGCCACATAGCATCTAAGCCTAAACAACCTGGCATCACTGGATCACCTTTGAAGTGGCAATCAAAAAACCACAGTTCAGGATGGATATCAAATTCAGCGATGATTTCCCCTTTGCCGTATTTGCCACCTTCTTCCGAAATGTGTACGACACGGTCAATCATCAGCATGTTGTCAACCGGCAACTGGCTGTTGCCTTCGCCAAATAATTCCCCACGGCCACAGGCCACTAAATCTTGTTTTGTAAAGCTATTCTTAGTCATGTATGTTAGATCCATCATCAAGGCTGGGCCACTTTAGCGAACACTTGTAAGCTAAACAAGTCCGATTAGTCAAGGTGACCTTCTGAAATCAGATTAACAGCAAAAGATAGAAGCATTATGACGGCACAAGAAAAAAAAACACTTTCTAATGCAGAAAAGCAACAACGTTATAGAGAACGGCAAAAAGGCAGCGGAAAAAAAGAGCTGCGCGGCTATTTAACACCTGAAGCTTTGGCCTGTTATCAGGAAATTCAACAAAAAACTGAATGGAGTGACAGCGTGATGCTGAGTAATGCTATTCGGTTGATGTATGCGGCTCACAAACTTGGACAAATAGGTTTACTGAACGGCTGGTTGACCGAACATAAAAAATGAGGCCAACTTAACGCGCGCCGCGTATTGCTTTATAATGCAGTCACTTTTTGCTGTTTCAGCCTTATCCGGAAGTTTTTTATGATCTTATTTGTCCGCGACTTAACCGTCATCGATTTTTCCTACCTTTGCCAGCAGCGAGGCTTGCTGGGCGAAAGTTATATTGTTGATGTGGAGTTGCACGGGGATTTGGATCAAACCTCTATGGTGTTTGATTTTGGTCTGGTTAAAAAAGTCATTAAAAAAGCCATCGATCAGTTGGTTGACCACAAGCTGGCAATTCCGGCTTTAAGTTCGGCCACACAGCTGCTCAGCGGTGAAGTGGAGCAAGTGTTATTTAGCTCCGCCAAAGGTCTGCTGCAAATCGCCTCACCAGCTGAAGCTTTTGCTGTGATCCAGGCTGAAAAAGTTGATATGGCCTCAGTCACCGAATTTTTAACCGAGCAAATTAAACCTCTATTGCCAGACAATGTAGCCAAACTAGTGTTACAGCTGCGCACTGAACAGGTTAGTGGTTTTTCTTACCATTACACTCATGGCTTGAAAAAACATGATGGCAACTGTCAACGTATAGCCCATGGCCATCGCTCTACTATTCAGATTTTTGATAACGGTATGTTGTCGCCTAGATTAGGCAAATACTGGTGTGAACGCTGGGAAGATATTTATCTGGCCACTGCTGAGGATCAGATTGAAGCATCTGCTTTACGGTACTTAAAAGCAGAAGCAGGGGCGCTTAATTTTGCTTATAGCTCAGCTCAGGGGTATTTTGAAATCTCTTTGCCAGCCAGCACCTGTGAAGTGGTGCCTTGTGATACCACAGTGGAGTGTTTAGCTGACTACATTGCAGCCAGTATCAAAGAATCACATCAATTGAGTGCCGTGAAAGTGGTTGCTTTTGAAGGTGTGGGTAAAGGCGCTATTGCTTTTGCTTAGTGCTTTGCTATGGAGCAGAAGGCAGAGCAGAGCTCTGCCTTTTTTGTCACTGCACCAAATCCGATAAAGGCAATTGAGTTTTCGCCAAAGCCCTCTGGTACAACCAGACAAAGCTTGCGGAATTGTCGCGTGGGAATTCTAGCTGCACCGGTGGCTTTGCTTGCGCACCATCTGCGATTACAAAACTAAAACTGTAAAAAGGCGCCATACCCATCCGAAGATCCGTCATCAGCACTTCATTGCCTTTTTGCTCCAACTGATAAAAGCCATGACTAAACCAGGCTAAACGCGCCACGGCAGGATTATTTTTCCATTGTTCAATCAGGGTTTTATCCCGGGTAAAACTGCGCCACTGCATGGCGGTGGAGCCATCCAATAACGAATAATAACCTTCCATATACTCGCCATCCTTAATCACTACTGCGCGCCACAACAAGGTATTAAAAGGGGTTGCGGTAACTAATAGCTGCCCGGTTTTGTGGTCTGTAGTGGCCAGCTGTTGCCTGACTTCAGCATAAGCCCATTGCTGGGCCACTAAACCAAACAGCAGATAAGCACTACTCAACACTAAGCCTGCACTGTTCCAACTTAGCTTTTTGTTAAACAGTGCTACACCAGTACCAATTAGCAACGGCAGAGTGTAAAGAGGGTCAATCACAAAGACGCTGCCAGTGCCAAAAGGATAGTCGCTAAAAGGCAATGCCAGTTGGGTGCCATAAATGGTCAGAGTATCCAGCAGCGGATGAGTGATTAGCACTAACCATATCGCCACTAAGCTCTGTTTAAACAGTTCCTGCTTTCCTAGTAGCTTCACTAGCAGCCAGGCAAAAAGCGGGGAGACTAACGTCAGGTAAAATAACGCATGGCTCTCAGTGCGGTGCAACGTCATATCACTGATAGGATCGCCATGAGAAATCAGTACATCCAAATCAGGCAAGGTACCAAAGACAGCACCCGCGGCAGCGGCTTGCCAGAGTTTAAGTTGTTTATCGCGTATTGGTTTACCAAAGGCTGCAACACTGACTGCTGCGCCCAGGGCTATTTGTGACAACGAATCCATTTTATTCCTGTGTTTTTCCAAGCCATGCAGCGGCTTTTTGCTGGTCGACAAGCTGCAAGTACGTCAAAGTCTCAACAGCAAGCTCTACCGGCATCGACAGCTGTACCAAGCGTTGTTTACGAAATACATGCAGATTAAGTACGCTACCAATCTTACTTTGGTTGAGTTGACGCCAGAAGTTTTGCTCTGTGGCTTTCACCGCATTGATGGCAATCAGCTGATCCTGGGCCATTAAGCCAGCTTTGTAAGCGACCGAGTTCAGAGGAACGTTGACTATCTTCAGGCCTTCCGCTGATGCGGTAAAAGCTGCTCCAAAAGCCCGAGCTGGATAAGTCGGTGCTTTACTGCCTGATAAATCTTTACTCTGCTCTTGCTGGCGCTTGGCTGTCGCTACACCAAGATGGGGTAAGAGTTCTGCCAGAGGTAACACAGAGGTTGCATGCACCCAGCTGTATAGTCGGCTGGCGATGTCTTTGCCTGCGTAGTCTGAACAGAGTTGGATAAACTGCTGCTCAGAACTGCCCAGGGCTGGCTCACCATAACTGCGCCATGCCAACTGCATTAACGCATCTAATGTCTTATTTTGGCTGCGTAATAACGCGTCCAGACATAAAGCAATTAAGCTACCTTTGGTGTAATAGCTGACCACCGCATTGACGGCGTTTTCGTCTTGTTTGTAATACTTAGTCCATGCATTGAAGCTGCTGTCCGCCACAGATTGCACCAGTTCAGAAGGACTGAGCTGCACTCTGTTAATGGTTTTCTCCAGTGCCGCAAAGTACTGTTCCTGCGTCAGTAAACCAGAACGGACCAACGCCAAATCATCGTAATAAGAGGTAAAGCCCTCATAAAGCCACAGCTGACTGGTGTATTGCTCTGTGTTTAATCGATAAGGTAAAAATTGAGCTGGTTTAGCGCGTTTCACCCACCAGGTATGAAAATACTCGTGACTACAAAGGCCGAGTAAATTTTGATAATCGGCGGTACTTTCGTCTGGTCGTTGTGTGTTGGGTAAATCCTGATGCGTCAGCAGCAGTAAAGTGGAGTTATGATGCTCTAAACCACCATAACCTGAATCTGTCACCCAACACAGAAACCAGTAGTGCTTTAAATCAGTAGGTAAGCCACCAAACACTTGCTGTTGCTGCAGACAGATGCGTTGCAACTCTGCTTTGAAACGTTCCAGATCAACCTGCTCATGGCCTGCCAGTGCCAGATAATGGGGCACTCCACAGACATCAAATTCGGCCATATCCAGTTTGCCTAACATCAAAGGGGTGTCAATCAATTGCTGATAGTTATCGGCATGATACAAACCGCAGTTCAGTGCTTGGGTGCCACGACCACGAGTTAAGCCTGTCGCCACTTGCCAGTCTAAACATTCCGGAGTCACTACCGTCAGGTTGATTGGCTCAGCTTCCATGCCTTTAACTTCAAGGCACAAAGCCGCAGGATTTAAAATAGCAAGCTGATCATCCAGATAACAGCCACGTACCGACAAATCAAAAGCATAGACTTTGTAGCGTACTGTCAGGGGGTGTTGATTATGATTTAACTGCCAGCTTTGTTTGTCCAGCTGTTGCACCATCAAAACGCCTGCATCATCAAAAGCTTCGATAGAGTGCAGATGCTTGGCAAAGTCACGCACCATATAACTGCCGGGGATCCAGCTTGGCAAAGATAACAGGATGCTGTCGTTGGTCTGTGGTGTAAAACGCAGTTCAACAGCGACCAGATGTGCGGTAATGTCAGTGATACTAAGCTGGTAAGCCAGTGGCGTCATACCCTATACTCCCGAAAGTGATGTATGCATTATTCTATAAGGATCTTCTGATGGCTCAAGAAACTATTTTCAGTAAAATCATTCGTCGTGAAATTCCTGCCGATATTTTATATCAGGACGACTTAGTTACTGCTTTTCGTGATATCAGTCCTCGGGCACCGACTCATATCCTGATAGTGCCTAATGTATTAATTCCAACAGTAAACGATGTTGAACCTGAACATGAGCTGGCTTTAGGCCGCTTATTTACGGTCGCCCGCAAGTTAGCCGCTGAGGCAGGCATAGCAGAAAACGGCTACCGTTTGATCATGAACTGCAATCAGCATGGCGGTCAGGAAGTCTATCATATCCATATGCATCTGGTCGGTGGGAAAGCTTTAGGGGCTATGGTGGCGCGTTAAACCCTATCCCCTTCGTACTTGAAGCCGCAGCGTTGTTGACTGCGCTACTTGCCCCAGTCACATAGGACTACTATGCTCCTGGGGTCTCGCTCGCTTGTCGCCTAGCTGCAACTCCAATTACTTTGGGTATAAAGATAGGGGGAGTGGGTTGCAATTGCCGGGGAAACTTCTAAAATTCGCGCCTTATTTTCTGCCGGAGTGTCTGATGACTGATGAAGCTTTACTTGCCAAACGTATTGAATATGCGGTGACCCGTGTCACAAAAACTGTATTTCCTGGCCGTACCAATCACCATAACACTCTGTTTGGTGGCGAAGCTTTAGCCTGGATGGATGAGGCTGCCTTTATCGCCGCGACCCGTTTTTGCCGTAAACCTCTGGTTACTGTCTGTTCGGATCGGGTTGATTTTAAAGAGTCTATCCCTGCCGGTACTATCATTGAACTGGTTGCCCGCATTGCACACGTTGGCCGTACCAGTATTAAAGTGGATGTCGATATTTTTGTAGAAAATATGTACGACGATGATCAGCACAAGGCTATTTCAGGTAACTTCACATTCGTTGCTTTAGGCCCGGATCGTAAACCAACACCTGTCTTGGGTTGATAACTTGGCGTTTACCTGATGTAAGTGGTTTAGCAGGGAAGACTAAAGCGCGCAGCCTAAAGTAGTGAAGGTATTGCGACTAATGGAGAGCTACCCGAGTTTAATCCCCAAAGCAAAGCTCTCCAAGCTTAGGTTGCTGAGATACAATAGAGGTAAGAGCAGATCGAGTTGTAACCATTTTGCAAAAATTTTTCGAAGACCGTCATCGCTTGTTTTGGCTACTGCACACCCTTGGATGGGTGGGTTTTGCCTTAATCAGTTACTTAGGTTCCTTGTTTCAGGAAATGCGTAGCGCCTACTGGATAGTAGTGGCGCTGGATGCTTATGCCGGTTGGCTACTGACCATTCCGCTGCGTTATGCTTTTCAGCGCGTCTGGCATTGGGAACCCTGGAAAATGCTACTCAGCGTGCTGGCGGTCGCTATTCTTATTGCAGCTGTTTGGACTGTATTTCGTAACTTTAATTACTGGGAAATTTACCGGCATGGTTTCAAACCCGATAGCTGGACTCAGTATTTCCGCCAGACCACAGTAGGATTTTATGTCCTGTTAAGCTGGAGTGGGTTGTATTTTGGTATTAAGTACTACCAGACCTTGCAGCAGGAAAAACAAAAGTCGCTGACAGCCAGCAACAAAGCCCATGAAGCTCAGCTAAAAATGCTGCGTTATCAGCTCAATTCGCATTTTTTATTCAACACCTTAAACGCGATATCGACTTTAGTCTTATTAAATGAATCAGATACTGCGAATAAAATGTTAGTCCGATTAAGCGACTTCCTGCGTTATTCGCTGTACAAAGACCCTATTAAAAAGGTGCCGCTGCAACAAGAGTTGTATGCTGCCAATTTATATCTGGAAATAGAAAAAGTCCGGTTTTCAGAACGTCTGACTATTATTTATGACATTGACGAAGCGGCGGACCAGGCATTGGTCCCCAGTCTTACTTTGCAACCTTTGGTTGAAAACGCTATTAAATATGCGGTAGCAAGCCAAACCAGTGGCGGCAAAATTATGATCACAGCGCAAAAGTTTGGACATGATTTACTGATGGAAGTGGCAGACGACGGGCCAGGAATGGTGATTTCCGATGGTTTGCCAAAAGGGGAATCTGGCGGAGTAGGTTTGGTTAATACCAAAGAGCGATTAGCGGCTTTGTACGATCGTAATTTTTCTTTGGTCTTAACACATAACCATCCACGGGGTTTGAAAGTAAATATCAGAATACCATTTGAAACAGAGAGTACTGATGAAACAAATGCTTAAGGTGATAGTAGTCGACGATGAACCGTTAGCTCGCCGCGGTATGTTGGTACGTTTAGCTGACTTCCCTGAACTGGAGATAGTTGCACAATGCAGCAATGGTGAAGAAGCTGTAGCCGCTATCCGTGAGCATCAGCCGGACGCGGTATTTTTAGATGTCGAAATGCCGGGCCTGGATGGTTTTGGTGTGTTAAAACAACTGCAGCAGCTGCAGATTGATTTACCTTATGTGGTGTTTGTCACGGCCTACGATCACTATGCGTTAAGCGCTTTTGAAGTACAGGCATTGGATTATGTACTCAAACCGGTAGAAAAAGAGCGTTTGGCGGCAGCTGTTGCGAAGCTTACGAAAAACTTCGAAGCCAAAGATCATCAGCGTCACAAAGGGCAGTTGGCAGCTGTAGTAGCACAGCTGACAGGTGAAAAAACCGATCAAATTTTACAGCGTCTGGACCAGTCTCAGCCGGTGATGAACGAGCGGTTTCCTGAAGCCATCAGCATAAAAGACAGTGGTGAAATAACCCGTGTGCCAGTGAGCGCAATCGACTGGGTAGACGCCGCAGGTGATTATATGTGTATTCATACCCGTGATGGTCAAACCCATATTTTGCGTCGCACTATGAAAGAGCTGGAGCAAGAGCTGGATCCGAAATTGTTTGTCCGTGTGCATCGCAGTGCCATAGTCAATGTCAACACCATCGCCAAACTACAAATGCTGGCCAATGGTGAACATCAACTGATGCTGACCAATGGGCAAGCAGTGAAAGTTAGCCGCAGCTACAAAGACCGCGTCAAAATGGTGTTTAATTCCTGAGTGCTTTCTGTTTGAAAAGCCTCCTCCCGGAGGCTTTTTTATCGATGATATTAGTACTGTGCAACCTGCTGTTGCCAGCGCAGTAAATAACTGTCGACCTGTTTTTTCTTATCGCCGGTTAATGCCAGAGGATACAAACCAGCCTGACCGTTAATTTCGCCGGCCATCATCATATGCGCGCCTTGCAGCAGTTGTTCAACTGCATAAGCACCGAGTTTAGTCGCAAGAATGCGATCTGCGCCCACAGGGCGGCCACCGCGCTGAATATGGCCGAGAATTGCAGCACGACACTCTATACCTCGTTTCTCCAGATCGGTCGCTAAAGCCGAGACGCCACCTGGGTACATGGTTTCAGCTATTACAATGATGTAACTGCAATTTCCTCTGTGTTTGCGGGCTTGCTCGACATGTTGCGCGATTTTGTCCAGATCAAGTTCTGACGCCAGCTCAGGACAAATAATTTGCTCTGCGCCTGCTGCAATACCAGCTGCAACTGCTAAGTAACCGGTGTGGCGCCCCATGACTTCCACTAAAAATATCCGCTCAAAGGCATCAGCCGTATCCCGGATTTTGTCTATCGCATCCAAAGCTGTATCCAAAGCTGTGGCAAAACCTATAGTAAAATCTGAGCCGTCGACATCATTATCTATAGTACCTGGTATACCAAGCAGCTGACCTTTGTAAAACTTAGACAACTCCATGCACCCACGGAAGCTGCCGTCACCCCCTATCACCAGCAAAGCATCCAGCTGCAGATCATGCAGGTTTTGCGCTGCCTGTTGTAAACCAGCGTCGGTGTGCATGGCTTCACAGCGCGCACTTTTTAGGATAGTGCCGCCATTTTGAATAATGCTACTGACATGATAAGGCGACAATGTCTGGTACTGCTGTTCGATCACCCCATTAAATCCACGCTGAAAACCTATAACTTCAAGTTCGTTGGCATGTGCGGTCAATACCAGTGCGCGCACACAGGCATTCATTCCCGGTGCATCACCGCCAGAGGTTAACACTCCAATTCGTTTCATTTTATGATCCTTGGGCTTGTCTGTTTCTTATCCTAGCGCAGTTAGGCTCTCTTGCCTTGATCTGGGGCAACAGAGCGTACAATTCTGACTTATTTTTTCTGGTGAAGGCCGCTACCCACAGACAAAGGTACGATTTCTGACGGATAATAGTAGCCTTGGAAAGGAGAGGTTATGCATCAGTCGTCTGGCCGGGTTGGTTTAGGGTTTAGTTTAGCGTTGTTAACGGCAGTGTTATGGGGCTTGTTACCCATAGCCTTAAAGTGGTTATTAAGTTCCATGTCTGCGGCAACCATTACCTGGATCCGTTTTATGGTAGCAGCTGTGTTGGTTGGAGTAGTGCTGCTGGTCCACAGAAAGATCCCATCGCTTAGCGCTTTAACGAAAAGAAAGAAGTTACTGATCCTGATTGCCATTGCAGGTTTATTGTTAAATTACATTTTGTATCTCAACGGTTTATTTTTGCTAACTGCAGAAACGGCTCAGGTGGTGATCCAATTGGCGCCATTTTTGATGATGCTCGGAGCAGTTTATTTGTTTAAAGAACGTTTATTGTTATGGCAAAAATAGGAGCCTGGTTGTTGGTCTTCGGTTTGTTACTGTTTTTTAACGACAGATTGGCTTTATTACTGACACAGTTTGGCTCTGAGGGTTATGGTCTGCTGCTGGTGATAGCGGCTGCTGTGGCCTGGGCTTGTTATGCGCTGGCGCAAAAACAATTGCTGATGAGCTTTAATTCTCAACAAATTATGTGGCTTATTTATATGGCCGGTGCTTTATGTTTTCTGCCTGCGGTGGAATTGGCGCCCGTATTAGAATTGTCAGCCTGGCAATGGGGCATAGTCGTGTTTTGTTGTCTGAATACTATTGTGGCTTATGGTGCTTTTGCTGAAGCCTTACAACACTGGCAAGCTGCCAATGTTAGTGCCGTATTGGCCATCACACCGCTTTTGACTATAGGGTTTGCGCAGTTATTGGCTTATTTCTATCCGCAGTTTCCAAGCGAATCATTGAATGCCTGGGCTTGGGTTGGTGCGTTGTTGGTCGTGGTGGGGTCAATGCTGACGGCTTTAGCGCCTATGCTGAGGCAACGACTTTAAACTCCTTTTCCATATACCCAAAGTAATTGGATTTGCAGGGAGGCGACAAGTGAGTGAGACCCCAGGAGCATAGTAGTCCTATGTGACTGGGGCGAGAGCGCGCAGTCAACAAAGCTGCAACTTCAAGTACGAAGGGTATAAACAAAAAAGGCGCCACTCAATGAATAAGTAGGCGCCTTTTTTATGAAATCAACCTCTTAGTTGATTTGTACTATCTTACAAGTGTTTGACGCACCTACAGTTTCCATCATATCGCCGTAGGTCAAAATCACTAAATCACCACTTTTTAAGTGAGCAATATCCTGCACAGCTTCAATAGCTGCTGCTGACACTTTTTGCTGACCCGGAGTTTGAGTACTGTCAAAAAATACCGGATATACACCACGATACAGCGCCATTTTATTTAACGTCTTTTGGTGACGTGACAGCGCATAAATTGGCTGAGATGACGTAATGCGTGACATCAGCTTGGCAGTATATCCAGACTCGGTCAGAGCAATAATAGCTTTAATGCCTGTTAAGTGGTTCGCTGCATACATAGCGGATAAAGCGATGGTTTCGCTGATTTCAGTAAAAGAGACATCCATGCGATGTTTCGAGCTTTGTACTCTTGGATGTTTCTCGGCACCATCACAAACACGAGCCATAGCTTTTACTGTGTCTACCGGATACTTACCAGCAGCAGTTTCACCGGACAACATCACCGCATCCGTGCCATCGAGCACAGCGTTGGCTACGTCCATCACCTCAGCACGGGTTGGCATCGGGCTTTCAATCATCGACTCCATCATTTGAGTCGCGGTGATCACCACGCGGTTGAGCTGACGTGAGCGGGCAATAATACGTTTTTGCTGACCTACTAATTCAGCATCGCCAATTTCAACGCCCAAATCACCACGGGCAACCATCACCGCATCTGATGCACGGATAATATCGTCCAGAGTTTCGTCATCAGCCACTGCTTCAGCACGTTCTACTTTTGACACTATTAAGGCTTCAGAACCTGCAGCACGAGCCAGCTCACGTGCAACACGGAGATCATCACCGCAACGTGGGAAAGACACGGCCAGATAATCCACATCGATGTAAGCGGCTAAAGAAATATCCGTTTTATCTTTTTCCGTCAGGGCAGGGGCCGATAAGCCACCGCCTAAACGGTTAATGCCTTTGTTATTGCTGAGCTTACCCGCCACAGAGACTTTAGTATGAATACGCTGACCTACCACGTGCTCTACTATCATCTGAATACGGCCATCATCTAATAACAGTACATCACCTGGCTGCACGTCCGACGGCAACTCTTTATAGTCGATACCGACCTGGGTTTCATCGCCTTCGCCTTTTGGCAGATCAGCATCTAACACAAAGTGTTGGTCTTCTTCTAAAATGACTGAGCCATTTTTAAAGGTAGAGACACGGATTTTCGGGCCTTGCAAATCACCCAGAATAGCAACGTGAGCACCGGTTTTGGCTGCTGCAGCTCGCACCATTTCAGCGCGTTGTTTATGATCTTCGGCACTGCCGTGAGAAAAGTTAAACCGAAATACGCTGGCACCGGCCAGGATCAGTTTTTCAATAATGGCTTGTGAATTCGTTGCAGGTCCAAGGGTAGCGACTATTTTAGTTCTTCTGGGCATCAAGAGCTCCTAAAAGCTTATCTATGGATGGGTCGACTTAAGTGTAATGTAATTTTATTACAGAATATAGCTGCAGTTTGAATAAAACTTTCAGCTTTAGCCGCTTGTCCGACCTGTTAAAGCAAAAAACAGCTAAAAAAAGAGGGGCTTCTTACAAAAAGCCCCTCTGCATTACAGATCAGTTGTAAGACTGGTCATTAGTTTTGAAAGTCTTTTTTATCAAAACGTGAGCCACGTAAGCTGTCTTTGACCTTTTTCAGATTCTCACGGAATTTGGTGCCACGACGCAAAGTAAAGCCAGTCGCCAGAATATCAATCAATACCAGTTGCGCTACACGGGACGCCATCGGCATATACATATCTGTATCTTCCGGCACATCCAGCGACAACACCAGGGTACATTCCTTGGCTAAAGGGCTGTCGTAAGCCGTAATACCTATGACTGTTGCATCGTTTTCACGGGCGATAGCAGCGATATCACACAAGTTTTTGGTCCGGCCTGTGTGACTGATACAAACCACCACATCACCTTCTGCGCTATTGATAGCACTCATACGCTGCATGACGATATCGTCAAAACAAACGACAGGGACGTTAAAGCGGAAAAACTTATTTTGTGCATCATGTGCCACAGAGGCTGAAGCGCCTAAACCAAAAAAGGAGATCTTTTTCGCCTGAGTCAGTACATCCACTGCGCGATTAATAGTAAGAATATCAACGTTTTGGCGAGCTGCGTCTAAAGCCGCCATAGTGGATTCAAAAATCTTGGCTGTGTAAGCCTCAGGGCCGTCATCTTCTTCCACATGGCGGTTTACATAAGGAGTACCGTTGGCCAGACTTTGCGCCAGATGCAATTTAAAATCCGGAAAACCTTTAGTATCCAAACGGCGGCAGAACCTGTTCACTGTAGGCTCGCTGACATCGGCCATCTTGGCCAGAGCCGCTATACTACTGTGTATAGTGGTTTGCGGATTGGCCAGGATCACGTCGGCGACTTTGCGCTCTGATTTACTGAAGCTGTTGACGCTGTTAATTATTTTTTCCAACACATTCATCGGATAGTCCTGACTGAGAAACACTGAACAACACAGTGCAAAATGTTGTAACTCGCTTTGTTATACAACCTGGTGCCACTGCAAAATAGTGATAAAGTTACGACAAAGCAGCTGATTCATTGCCTAGGCTGCCTTATTATATGAGAATAGTCAAAACTTTAGCGTCTCTGTAATTTAATTACAACTTATCTGGTTTACATCTGGCTTTTGCTCGGCTAGTATGCGGATAAGTGTTGTAAAATTACATCTAATCAAGGGTCATTCATGACAACAACAGCACCACTAAACAAAGCCTGTGATCTGATTCTCTTTGGCACCAAAGGCGACTTAGCTCGTCGTAAGTTATTGCCAGCACTCTATCAATTGGAAAAATCTGGCCTGTTGCATGCCGACAGCAAAGTCATAGGCGTGGCCCGTGACGAATTAAGCCTGGATGGCTATAAAGAGCTGGTTGAAACCAACTTACAGAAATTTATCAAAGAACCTCTGGACGCTGATGTTTTAGTTCGTCTGAAGGCTAAATTAGAGTACGTTCAGGTCGACCTGACCAAAGAAGATGCATATAAAGCCTTAAAACAGGTGACCGATCCTAAAAAACGTATTCCTGTCAGTTATTTTGCGACTGCTCCTTCTTTGTTTGGCAATATTTGTAAAGGCTTGTCTATTGCTGGTTTGTCGGCAGAGCCGGCCCGTGTAGTACTGGAAAAACCTATTGGTCACGATTTAGCGTCGTCTAAAGTGATCAACGATGAAGTGGCTAAGTATTTTGCTGAATGCCAAATCTACCGCATCGACCACTATTTAGGTAAAGAGACCGTTCTAAACCTGTTAGCTTTACGTTTTGCCAACTCCATTTTTGCCGCCAACTGGGATCACAATGCCATTGACCATGTGCAGATTACTGTGGCCGAAGAAGTTGGAGTAGAAGGGCGTTGGGGTTACTACGATGACGCAGGTCAAATGCGTGATATGGTGCAAAACCACTTGTTACAGGTGCTGTCGCTGATCGCGATGGAGCCACCAGCTCGTCTGGATGCAGACAGTATCCGTGATGAAAAGTTAAAAGTTCTCAAAGCACTGCGTCCTATTAATGTATCAAACGTGCAGGAAAAGACAGTGCGTGGCCAATACGCGGGTGGTTACGTGGCTGGTACTCCTGTACCAGGTTATCTGGACGAAGAAGATGCGCGTCCAAACAGCAAAACCGAAACTTTTGTCGCTATTAAAGTGGATATCGACAACTGGCGCTGGGCTGGTGTGCCGTTCTATTTAAGAACAGGCAAACGTATGCCGAAAAAAATGAGCGAACTCGTCATTTGCTTTAAGCCGCAGCCACACAATATTTTCTTTGAAACCTACAAACAGTTGCCAGCCAATAAGCTGATCATCCGTTTACAGCCAGACGAAGGTGTAGAAATTCAGATCATGAACAAAATTCCTGGTCTTGGCGAAAGCATGCAGCTGCAACAAACCAAACTGGACTTAAGTTTCGACGAAACCTTTAAGTCGCAGCGTATCGCCGATGCCTATGAGCGTTTATTACTCGAAGCCATGTTAGGTAACCAGTATCTGTTCGTGCGCCGTGATGAAGTTGAACAGGCCTGGAAATGGGTCGACGGTATTTTGGATGCATGGAAAGTGACAAACGAGCCGCCAAAACCTTATCAGGCCGGTACCTGGGGTCCTGTTTCCGCCATTTCGTTATTGGCGCGTGAAGACAGAAACTGGGACGAATAACAATGCAGCTTCATACTTTCGATTCAAGCGCTGCATTAAACCTGCAATTTGCCAATGAGATCAGCAGCCGTTTGGCTGCTGCTATCGCAGAAAAAGGTGCTGCTACTTTGGTGGTGTCCGGTGGTAAAACGCCTTTGCCGTTGTTTAAAACCTTATCTGAAACTGATTTGGATTGGTCACGCGTGACTATCACTTTGGCCGATGACCGTTGGTTGCCAGAGACTCATGCTGACAGCAACGAAGGCTTGGTGAAAGCCAACTTGTTGCAAGGCAAAGCAGCTAAAGCTCGTTTTATCAGCTTATTTGACAGCGCATCACCAGACGACGCCTATAAAGGTGCTGCCACAGTCGCGGCTCGGGTCGCTGAACTGCCGTTATTTGATGTGCTGATTTTAGGCATGGGTGAAGATGGTCACACAGCCTCTTTATTTCCATGCAGCAAAGAAATTCAGGCCGGTTTAGCCCCCGATGCACCAGTGGCATTGGCCGTGACTCCAGCTACTGCACCTTACCAGCGTTTGAGTTTAAGCAAAACGCGCTTACTCCAAAGCGCTGTGATTTATTTACATCTGGTTGGCCCCAAGAAGCTAACTGTTCTGGAACAGGCCATGGCAGGTCAGGACCCTTTGCAAATGCCGGTACGGGCATTTTTGCATCAGCAGCAGGTCCCTGTGCATGTAATGTTCACAGCTAACTAATCGACAAGACGAGGTTAACATGAATCCGGTTATACAACAGGTCACAGACAGAATAGCGGCACGCAGTGAGAAAAGCCGTGCGCTTTATCTGCAGCGGATGGAACAGGCCCGTGCCAAGGGGCCGCACCGCGGTGCTTTGGCCTGTGGCAATCTGGCTCATGGTTTTGCAGCTTGTTCAGCTCAGGAAAAATCTGATTTACGTAGCTTAACTAAAGCAAATATCGGCATTATTTCCTCGTACAACGATATGTTGTCTGCGCATCAGCCGTATGAAGCCTATCCGGCCATTATTAAAGCCGCTGTTGCTGAAGTGGGCAGTGTCGCGCAGTTTGCTGGTGGTGTACCGGCCATGTGTGATGGTGTGACTCAAGGTCAGCCAGGCATGGAGCTGAGTTTGTTAAGCCGTGACATTATTGCCATGTCTGCCGCTGTTGGTCTGTCGCACAATATGTTCGACGGTGCCATGATGCTGGGTATTTGTGACAAGATAGTGCCGGGATTATTGATGGCCGCTTTAAGTTTTGGCCATCTGCCTTTTGTGTTTGTGCCAGCAGGCCCTATGCCATCAGGTATTCCAAACAAAGAAAAAGCCCGGGTACGACAGTTGTATGCTGAGGGCAAAGTAGGGCACGACGAGTTATTAGATTCGGAGTCTGCCTCTTACCACAGCGCTGGTACTTGTACTTTCTACGGTACTGCCAACTCGAACCAGCTTGTGGTTGAAGTGATGGGTTTACATTTACCTGGATCGTCTTTTGTTAATCCGGGTACTGCATTACGTGATGAACTGACTAAAGCTGCAGCCCGTCAGGTGACTCGCTTAACAGACTTAGGCACTGATTATTTGCCTATCTCCAAAATCGTGGATGTCAAAGCCGTTGTCAACGGTATTGTGGGTTTACTGGCCACTGGTGGCTCTACCAACCACACCATGCACTTGATAGCTGTGGCACGCTCAGCTGGTTTTATTGTGAACTGGGATGACTTTGCTGATTTGTCGCATGCAACGCCACTTATCACCAGAATTTACCCGAACGGTCAGGCCGACATTAACCACTTCCAGCAGGCTGGTGGTATGGCGTATTTGATCCGTACTTTATTAGACAATGGCTTGTTGCATGAAGATGTGAATACAGTGGCAGGCCCTGGTTTGCGTCGTTACACCCAAACTCCTGTATTGCAGGATGGCAAATTAGTATGGGTGGATGGTCCGACAGAGTCGTCTGATCTAACAGTGTTAGCTGATGCGGCTAAACCCTTTAAAGATCACGGTGGTTTGCAGGTGTTATCCGGCAACGTGGGCCGTGGTGTGATTAAAACCTCAGCACTTCGTGAAGGTACTGAAATAGTGCAAGCACCTGCTGTGGTGTTTTCCAGCCAGCACGAATTAGATGCCGCTTTTAAAGCTGGTGAATTGAATAAAGATTGTGTAGTCGTTGTGCGTTTCCAGGGCCCACGTGCCTGTGGTATGCCAGAGCTGCATAAACTGACTCCGCCTTTGGGTGTATTGCAAGACCGCGGTTTCCATGTCGCTTTAGTGACAGACGGCCGTATGTCCGGTGCTTCAGGTAAGGTACCAGCCGCTATCCACGTTACACCAGAAGCGGTTGACGGCGGTGTGATCGCTAAAATCCAGACCGGCGATATGATGCTGGTTGATGGTATTAACGGTGTATTAAAAGTATTAGTGTCAGATGAAGAGCTGGCTAAACGCCAAGCTGCAACCCGTGATATGAGCGACAGTCACTGGGGCATGGGCCGCGAGATGTTTGGCGGTATGCGTATGGTGATCACCGGTGCAGAACAAGGTGCCTGTAGTCTGTTTAACACAGAGGATCAATACCATGGCTGATATCCAGTTCGCTATTGTTGCTGATATTGGCGGCACTAACGCACGTTTTAGCCGTGTTGATTTAGATAGCCTGCATTTAGACAAAGTGGCGGTGTATCCATGCGCAGACTTTGATACCTTGGCTGATGCTTTGCAGTTTTACCGTAACGAGCAAGGTTTAACAGCCATTCGCCATGTGGCTTTGGCCATTGCCTGTCCTGTGACAGGTGATTTTGTCAAAATGACCAACTTCCGCTGGCAGTTTTCTGTAAGTCAAATGAAAGCCGATTTGGATTTAGCCGAGTTTATCGTGCTAAACGACTTTACCGCTGTGGCTATGAGCTTACCTGCGCTCAAGCAAACTGAGCTGGTACAAATTGGTGAAGGCCATGCCGATCAATTTAAACCTATGGCAGTGTTAGGTGCAGGCACAGGTTTAGGTGTAGCGCATTTAATTCCTACCGCTTTAGGCTATTTACCATTGCCAGGCGAGGGCGGTCATGTCGACTTTACCGCTCAAACCGAACAGGAATGGTTTATTCAAAAGTTTTTAGCGAATAAATACGGTCATGTCAGCCCAGAGCGTTTGTTATCAGGCCCAGGCTTAGAAGATTTGTATCTGGCTATTGCTGCTTTCAACAACAAAGCGGTTGAGCCGTTAAACGCAGCCCAAATCGCTGGTAAAGCGCTGGACGGTAGCTGTGTGTTATGCAAAGCCGTTATCGAGCAGTTTTTTGCCAGTTTAGGTGGTTTGGCAGGGGATTTAGCCCTGACTTTAAGCACTTTTGGCGGCGTTTTTGTCGCTGGTGGTATTACGCCAAAATTACTGTCGCTGATTAATCAAAGCGAATTCAGAACCCGATTTGAAGCAAAAGGCCGGTTTAAAGACTTCAACCGCCGTATTGCAACTTTTGTCGTCACTGCAGAGCAACCAGGTTTAACCGGCTGTGCAGTCTACTTAAAACAACATATGGCGAGTTAACACTATGGCATTTGAAAATTGGCAACTACAACCTGACGTTTTGTTCGCACAAGGCCCTGTGGTGCCCGTCATTGTGATCAAAGATTTAGCCGACGCTGTTCCTATGGCGAAAGCTTAGTGGCAGGCGGCATTAAAGTGTTAGAAGTGACTTTACGTACCCCTGTGGCTCTGGATGCAATTCGTTTATTGGCCACTGAAGTGCCTGACGCCATAGTAGGTGCTGGTACTGTCACAACAGCCAAACAGCTGGAAGAAGTGATAGCAGCAGGTGCACGTTTTGCCATCAGCCCTGGTTCTACCCGTGAACTGCTGCAAGCAGGCAAAGACAGCGCTATTCCGCTGATCCCTGGTATCGCCAGTATTTCCGAACTGATGGAAGGCACAGCAGTAGGTTACACTCACTTCAAGTTTTTCCCGGCAGAAGCGGCTGGTGGCGTAAAAACTTTAAAATCTATTCACGGCCCATTCTCTGATATACGTTTCTGCCCAACAGGCGGCATTAACGAGAAAAACTTCAAAGAATACTTGGCTTTACCTAACGTACGTTGCGTTGGTGGTAGCTGGATAGTGCCGGACGACGCCATTAAAAACAAAGAATGGCATAAAATCACAGAGCTGTGTTTAGCAGCTGTTGAAGAAGCGAAAACAGTGCAGAAGTAATACTTTTGCTTTGTTTAGTGTGAATTGAGAAACCCGGCTTTGGTCGGGTTTTTTTATGCATAGAGTGCACAAGTCATGTTGGCGAGAAGTGTTAGGGCAAGATAAAACCACTGTTCGAAAACACAGTCATTCACTCTGAGTAAAAAAGTGAACAACTAGCGTACTGCTTGTATAGATTTTGTCGGCTATCAATTTACTGATTTCAGAAAAAGTTGTTGAAATAGAGGAACATCAGCGTTAATTTGCTATGAGTAAAAATCATGAAAGAAGGCAGAAAAATGTTCGACTTGCGGGCAGAAACCCTTCTATTAAATTGTTGAACTAAGCCGCTACGCGGAGCCTGATTTCACAGACTGAGTCTGAGCTTCCACACTTACTCCGGGACTGTTCCCAAGACAACCGGAGAATCATCATGACCCCTTTACGCCAGGCAATGATCGACCAATGTCGGCTGCGTGGTCTATCGCCACGTACTGAAGAAACCTATCTTTATGCCGTAGAACAAATCAGTCGTTATTACCAACAGCGACCGGATTATCTGACGGAGGCTCAGCTTGAAGCCTACTTTACGTACCTGACGCTGGAGAAAAAAGCGTCGCGTAACACCATTCATATTCAACTGAACGGCATCCATTTCTTTTTTGAGCATGTGCTGCACCGCAGTTTTACCATCACCAAACCTTTACCCAAGCGAGCGCATAAGCTGCCGACCTTGCTCAGTGCTGCTGAAGTGCGGCAAATCATCACGTGTTGCGAAGACCCCAAATATCAAACCATGTTGTGGGTGTATTACGGCACAGGACTGCGGCTGATGGAGCTTATCCATACCAAGGTAAAGGATGTGGACGGTAAGCGCTGTGTACTCAAAGTGGAAGGTGGTAAAGGCGACAAAGACCGCTATGTGCTGTTGACGCCATCTGTTCTTGAGCTGCTTCGGAGTTACTGGCAGGAATACCGGCCACGGAACTGGTTGTTTTATTCGCGCCGTGGCATGGACCAGCCCGTATCGTGCAGTTGCATTGCAAAAGCCTTTCGTGCAGCAGCGAAGCGGTCCGGCGTAGGAAAAGCCTGCAGTGTGCATTCACTGCGCCATGCCTATGCCACCCACCAATTAACATCAGGTATGCCGCTGCATGAATTACAGAATCAGCTTGGGCACAGCAATCTGAAAACGACGCAGAACTACCTGCATTGGTTACCAGAAATGGGCAGCGGTGCGCGGGATTTGCTTGCGCACTGTACTGCGCCATGAGCCTGCATCTAGCAGATGTACTGCAACAGTTTTTGCCAAGTTATCAGCAAAGCAACAAGCTAAACATGCAACAGCAAAAAGCTTGTCAGCATATTCTGCAGTGCAGAACAGTAGCATTGGGTCAGCAACTCTGGGAATGCCAGCAGTGTCACCAGCAACAACTGGTGTACTGCTCGTGCCGTGACCGCAACTGCCCACGCTGCCAGGGGCAACGCACCCGACAATGGATAGAGACGCAGGCCGAGCATTTAGTGCAGGCCAGGTACTTCCATCTGGTATTCACTTTACCGCACGAGCTTAATGTTATCAGCCACTTCGCGGAGGAAGTACTGTATCAATGCTTATTTAAAGCAGTGTGGCAAACACTGAGCACGTTTGCACAACGTCACCGCAAACACGCCGGACAGTTAGGTATGACTGCAGTTTTGCATACCTGGGGCCAGACATTAAGCCAGCATATTCATCTGCACTGTTTAATTCCGGGTGGAATGCTGAGTAAAACTGGCCGATGGCAAGTGATTGATAAAGAGTATCTGTTTCCTGCGAAAGCCTTGTCGACGGTATTCAGGGCCAAAATGCTGGCAGCACTTCGGGACGAAAAGATACAGATTGCCAGTAGCGAGGCGTTAATGAGCAAGCCCTGGTCTGTATTTAGTAAGGCCTGCCTGTGTAAACCAGAAACCGTGCTGCGCTACCTTGGACGCTATACCCGCAAAGGTATGCTGCATGAAAGTCGTTTAGTGCAGATGAATGAACACAGCGTTAGCTTCCGTTACAAGGATTACCAGGACGGAAACCAGAAAAAAGTAATGACGGTCAGTGGCGAAGAATTTATCCGGCGCTATTTAAGTCACGTGCTGCCTAAAGGCCTGATGCGCATACGGCACTTCGGCTGGCTGAGCAATAAAAGCCGTAAAGAGAAACTGGCCTTAATCAAAGCGCAGGAACCGAAGGCGGCAACGCTGCGAAAGAAACCAGAGGCGACAACGGAGCCGGTATGGCATTGCCCGCACTGCAAAGGTGGTGTCCTACAACTGGCTGGATTACTCAAACGACTGGACACCGGACCACCGGATAATTAACGGCTGGTTGTGATGAGCTGCAAAACTATGAGCCCGAGAAGGCGGGAGAGTGATGTATTGTCATTTCAACTGAATAGTGTTGAATACTCACTAGATTAAACAGGTGATGAGATACGAAATGACAGCAAGACCGTGAAAGATGGCTTCAGATTGTCCAAAATAATCTTGCAAGCAGCTGTTCCCTAAATATACAAATTCCATTAGCATCAAATGTACCAATAAAGAGCGCACCCACCGTTCAACAGACACTTATCCGTCGTGAACGCCGGATAAGACGCTAAAGAGTTAGCGATCACATATGAGCAACTGCGAGAAATATAAGAAAGATCTAGAAAGCTGGAAAGCGTTTGAAACACTTTCTGGGCTAATTTTTCATGGCTCAGACGGTTTGCCTTGTGATGGAGAAGGTATTTATCAAGAAAGTGTACTGCATGTGCAAACTTGTAAAAGTTGTAGGTCTTGGTTGGAAGAAAAAATATCATCTGAAACACATTCAAGATTAACCAAGCTAAAGCAGTATTGCTGTCCTGTAATGTTTGTGGCGGTTGAAGAAAATGAAATCGATCAACTAAAAGTAGGTTTAATGAGCTTTCAAGGAGAATCTACTTGGGCGGTTATGAATTTTAATACTGTCGGGGGCAATTTGCTTTTATGTTATTGTCCATGGTGTGGTAAAAAACTTCCTAATAGTCCATTCATCACTGAAGAAAAAGGTTGCTAACAAGTCGCTGAAGCATCGCGCACTACGTGCGCTGGACAGTTTTTAATTCGCAGTTTTGTGGTTTTGCTGCGCAAAAGTATTCCACAAAACTACAACTTAAAAACTGCCGCTTAGCTCGGCGTTATACGGCTGGGCTATGAACTCCAAGATCGCAGAAAATATTAAAAAACATGGGTGGCAGTTTCAGTATGTGTTTGACGAAAATGAAAACCTGCCGTGCTTTGCATACTCTATTGGTTTTGAAGAGTCTTTTTCACATCCTGAGATTATGATTTTCGGTCTATCAAAAGATGTCATGCATTCGCTGCTTTCTAATCTGGCTACCGATATCAAAAGCGGTATCGTCTTTCAGCCTAATGAAAAAGTTAAGGATGTATTGAATGGCAATTTCGAAGTCATGTTTAAAAGGATGAAACCTGAATTTCTTTCTGAATACGCAGGTACTGCGAAAGACTACTATCAAAAACCGTTTGAAGTTCTAGTCATGCTCTGGCCTGATAAAAACAACGTTTTACCATTTGAGCAAAGTTGTCAGCTCACTGTTCAGGCAGAGGCGCTGCAAATCGTATAACAAACCACTTTAGTCGCCCACTGCGTTCGCTGGGACAAAAACACATGGGCTGTCTCGCTTCGCTCGCATTTTAGCCCATGTGTTTTGGCCCCTAAGTGGGGTGTTATGCATCCTAAAGGCAGTTACTTATGATTCGAGCTTTTAAAAGTCAGTGGAATTTGATGCCGCATTTCTATAACGAATCCGCTTGGGTTGGTTTTTTTGGCTGTTTAACAGGTGGTGCTGCAACTTTTTATATATCATGGTTTTTGTCTTTTTATTTTGGTATAGAAGCTGATGTTCCTCTTCACAACTACGACCAAACAGTTGTTATATCGTTTTTTGCTTGCTGCATCATTGAACTAATTCTGTGTCTATATGTTTTTTGTTCTTTATCTTGCTTTGTCTACTATGGATTGAAGTATACAAACTCTGATCTCAGTAAAGAGGAATTAATCAACATTGCTTTTAAAGGTTTGTACCCACAACGCTGGCAAAAGCGGAATTAAATCGGTGCATAACAAACGCCAGCACACCGCGCCTGCGGCGCTGGACTCGCAACAAGTTGCTCGCCTGTGTGGCGGTAGTTATGAATAAATAGAGCATGGAAGAAATCGATTTGTTCGAACTAAGCGAGAGAGTACATGACGAGGCGACTTTCCTAGAGTTTCTTGCTGCGTTGATGAAAGATCGTGAGCGTGAGATTGCCATAGAGAAAGAAAATCCATCGTCTCCGTATAGTGAAGGTGCGCTTGGCTGGCAAAATACCTCGATAGAAGGTTTTCTTGAAAGTGCAATTGCTTGGGCAGAAGACTCAGGCCAAAGCACTAAACAAATTAATCCTTGGCTACGGGCGGCGCAAATTTTACATGCAGGTAAAACTTATGAGTAGTTTCACTCATAACAAGTTGCTATTGTTTGCCGCTTTGCGGCTCGGACGCGCTAAGGCGCGCCCCAAAGCAAAGCATTATGGCCTACTAATCGGATAGATCATGGACTGGAAAGAATTTATATCTCAGATTATTGATTCGCTTGCTTGGCCGCTAGTCGTGATGTTTATCGTATGGCAGCTGAAGGATAAGTTGGGCGATTTATTACCACGTCTGAGAAAGGTCAAGCACAAAGACACAGAGTTGGAATTTGCTGAGTTGGTGACAGAGTTAGTGTCTGAGGCCAAGTCTGTTGAGAATGTGGTTCCTGCAAGCGAAGCTCCCAACTCCAAAGAGAATTTTGATTTTCTGGTTAAGCTGGCTGAAATTTCGCCCCGGTCTGCTGTCCTCGAATCATTCCGAGCTGTTGAAAGCGCAGCATCGATTGCATTGACTAAAGCCTACCCAGATTTAGAATCAAATAATGCTCGTAATCCAATGCAAATGTTTGACCTGCTGCGAGGGAAGGTGCTTAGTGACTCCCAATTTAAGCAGCTCAACGATCTTCGTAGGCTGCGAAATAAGGCTGCCCATATGGAAGATTTTTCTCTGCATGGCACACCAATTGAAGCATACATAGACATAGCGCTTACGATAGCAAATGGTTTAGCAAGCTATGAGCCATAGCAATCGCAGGCACGGCGACGGCCTTTTCGTTCCGGCTATGCCTACACTACAAGGCCGCGCGTGCTGCGGGCGTCATGTGAACACAAGGATTCGAAAGTGGAGTCGATAAGCAAGGCGCTCGTATTAGCGATTCAGTACCTAGGGTCAGAAAGAAAGGAACATTTGGGGTCAAGTCCTGAGGTATCCCCACAAAATATTTAATGAAAACAAAAAGATGAGTTAAGAAGGAA
>NZ_LAMX01000034.1:0-40915 GCF_001275035.1 Rheinheimera sp. KL1 | reverse complement strand
CCGTATATAAGTGCGCATCTATACCAGTGTGAGAAAATCTGTTGATAGTTCAGGGTAGTCCATATAAGGGGCTTATCCAAATCAGACAATAAATCCAGCGCCGCAATGATGGCATCTCTTTGAGTGACAGGTACAAAGCCTATAGACAGATGGATAGATTCGCTTATTGACTCTACGGTATGCACAGTGCCCCTGGGCACATAAAGCAAATCGCCGGGTTGGACATCATAAGTTTTAAAGGCGTTCATAACGGCAGATGTTTCGCCCAGACCCCGCCATTGATTTGGCAGCGTAGGAGTGGCGTCGGAAATCAACCATCTTTTTGTGCCTACCAGTTGGATCACTATGACATCTACTTCATCATGGTGCACCGGAGCTTTAGCTCCTCCCTCACTCCAGAACACTACGACACCAGCCGGATTTTGGAAAACAAATTCTAATGCACGGGTAAACTGGCTTAATTCTGGAGATAATTCGGTGACATCAGGAAAACGCACTGTGTAATCGCGTTGATGAAATTCCCGGATCAAGGCTGCAAAAGCCTCAGCACTTTCTACAGCTTTTGCTTCAGGCGGAGGTACTGTTGCTTTTTGAATATGACAGGTCAGGTTTTGCGCATACTTTGCGAAACCGCTTAGCAAGGCAGCCTTGGGATCCAATCCTGCTAGTTGAGCTCTGCGCTGATTTGAGCTGCCCAACAAAACCAAAGGCTTTTGTGCCGCGATGAGGTCAAAAAAATCGTCGTATGTAGCGGGGCCAAGAATATCCGCTAGTATTTTTTGTGCTTCACTAAGTATCAAGGAGTAAGTCCATTACGTCATGTTTCCAAAGTGCACACTTTAAATTTTTTTCGTCATTAGATCTTCAACAGGGGGGTAAAAGTATGTAATCCTTTGTAAGGGGATATTTAGTTTCGCCATAAATACAAGCCTATAAAACGACCTGTCATCAGTCAAAAATGACGCTGCAGCTTGCAAGCTGTTAAGTGCCTGAATGTGCAAAAACAGAGATTCTGATATCAAGACAACGTTAACAAATAGCTTATCAACTGCCTAAAAATCGGATGTATTGCTGAATTGAATCAGGCTCAGCATGAGGTCTGTGCTGAGCCTGCTGGTTAATCTAGGATAATATGCGGTAAAAATCTGGAACTGTCTTTGGTGATCAGTGAGTTGTCTTCGCGAATACCTATACCGGCCGCGCTGTTGCCTACCACCCAGCTGCCAATCATGCTGTAGCTGTCGCCAAACTTTGGCAAAGGCTGTAACTTCTGACGGATAAAAGGCGAGTCGGCGTACGGGCCTGGTTCACTGATTTTTTCGCCTGAGTGCGTGACTAATTCCACATTAGCGCCTTCACGGGAAAACAGTGGTTTACGCACCCAACCGGCAGCAAAGCTTTGGCCAGGTTGTTCGAAATGGCTTTCCAGCAAATTCGGATGGCCCTGATATTTTTGCCACAGCAAAGGCAATATGCCTTTGTTTGACAACAACATTTTCCAGCCAGGTTCCAGCCATTGAGTTTGACTGCTTAAGATGACGGAAGCGAAATCTTCCTGCAGCATAAACTCCCACGGATACAGCTTAAACAAGCCCTCTATGGCGTAACCGTCCAGATCGACTAACTGACCACTGGCTTCACCCAACTGTTCCAGTTCGATAAAACGGCTGTCGACCCCTGCTTGTTTAGCGATATCCATCAGATACATCACTGTACCTTTGTCTTCGATACTGTTGGCCACAGATGCAAAATACAAAGGATTGGCCAAAGGCAGATTGGCAAAAGCGGCCTCTAACTGGTCCTGCAGGGAATTAAACTGATCGGCACCTTGTGGCACTTTGCCGCGCATGATCTGATCTTCCAGCCACACCCACTGGAAAAAACCTGTCTCAAATAACGACGTTGGTGTGTCGTAATTCAGTTCCAGCAATTTGACAGGGCCAGTGCCGTCGTAGACTAAATCCAGCCGGCCATATAAAGACGGCGCTTTGTTGCGCCAGGAGTTTGCGACAAAATCCCAGAACTTTTCTGGGATGGCGAGCTGCTTTAGCTTTTCCTCATCACGAATGACGTCGTCGACTAAACCCAACGCCATCTGATGCAGCTCTTCGGTCGGTTCTTCTAAATCCTGTTCAATCTGACGCAGATTAAATTGGTAATAAGCGGTCTCATCCCAATAAGGTTCGCCATCAAAAGTATGAAACTCAAAGCCTACAGATTCAGCATAAGAGCGCCAGCCGGGGCGCTCTTCACAAGCTACTTTTTTCATTGATTGTTAACCACCAAAACTGCTGGCTGAACCGGAGCGTTTTTGCGCCTGAGCACCAAAACCACCACGATTGACCACACCGGCAGGCTTAGGCTGTACTGAAGATGGCTTGATATAAGTTGGGCCTACACCTTTCGCGACAGGAGTATTGGTGGCAGTACGGAAGGTGCTGCGATCGTCTCTCGATTTATACAAAGGCTGAGCCTGTACAGGTTGTTTTAACTGTGAGCCTGAACGGTTTAACATTTGCCCTGCTAAAAAGCCCATCATCATTGGCATAAAAAAGCCGCCGCTGGAGGCCTGAGCTTGTTGTGGCACTTGTTCTGTTCCGGCAGCCGCTGCTGCCTGGGCCTGAGTTTCACACTGGCCTACCCCAAAGTCTGTTTCACAGGCAGCTTTGTCGGTGTATTTAGGCGCAACCTGGGTATGCATGGCCAAAGCCTGACCTAAGTCAGCTTTACATTGCTCCGGATTGTAATAAGCGGCACATTGGTCAACGGTTTCAAATGCTGCGGTTTGCACAGCTTCTTCCTGACCACAACCTGCCATTAAAAAAGTTGCGGTAGGCACCATCAACACTAAAGCTGCTTTTTTACTGCGTTTCAGCACTTTCTGTTTCATCAGTGGCTCCTTAAAAAGTTGTGCAGATTAATAGGTCATGCTGGCGGAGTTGATCAGACCTATAGCGATAGAGCAACCGGCAGAAAATACACCAGCGGCTATTTCACCTTTATTAATACGTTCCGGCAGTTGTTTCAGTGCAAAACGGACCACGGCAAAGGTCAGTACTTGAACCACCAGGGCAATAGCGCCCCAGATAGCACAGTCAGCCAGGGACAGTGAATGAGTAATAGCGCTGGACAAAGGCAAAGCAAAACCAATTAAAGCGCCGGCAAAAGCTATAGCTGCTGCACTGTTATTTTCTTTGATTAAGGCCAGTTCGTCGTGTGGTGTGATCCAGGTATAAAAACGACAAAATAAAATGATTAATAAAATGGCCAGAAAAAAGAAGCTGATAAATTCAGGAAAACCGGCCACAGAGGCCAATAAAGTATCGCTCATTACAAAATCCTTTCTTTTAATTGAGGGGCTTTGCCGATGATCCAGAAAAGCCGGGTAAAAGGCAACAACTGAATCAAAGCCGATGCTGTATTCATCCGTTGACGCAGGCCGTTTTGGACTCTGCTCAATAGGAAAGTCAAACCGCTAAGCTACTGATCTGTTGTGAGGTTCATTTGAATGTTAAATCAAATGTCGGTAAAAATCCGCTTGTTACTGTTGGTGTGTGTGCCTTTGCTGGTATTAATTGCCATCAGTTTGATTTCGGTCAGGGAAATGGGGCATTTAAGTGATGGAGCCACCAGTATTTATCAAGACCGCGTTGTGCCGCTAAAACAAATCAAGCAGGTGGCTGACGCTTATGCTGTCACTTCTGTGGACTTGCTACATAAACACCGTGGCGAGGTGATAAGCGCTTCAGACGTTGTGCAGCAATTGCAGCAACAAGGTCAACTGGCCGATCAGGTCTGGCAGGCTTATCTGGCAACGACTTTAACCCAAGAAGAAGCTGGATTGGCTGAAAAAGCCAAACAACAAATGACAGTATTCCGGCAAAAACTGCAGGAGTATCAGCGGCAAATCAGTGATGGTTCTCTGGTACAGCGCAGTGCACCGGACTTTAATACAGAGTTATACCAACTGGCTGATCCTTTAAGTGCCTCACTGGCTGCGTTAATTGATGTTCAACTGGTAGAAGCTGAGAAGTTTAAAATAACGGCAGCAGAGCAGTATCAGTTTTTTCTGCAACTTTTTGTTATAGCCTTGTTAGTGGTATTGATCTGCTTAGGGGCCTTATCCTGGTTAATTTATCGTTCTATTCACAAGCCGCTGAATCAGCTGCAACAGGCCATTTCTGTGGTTGGAGATCAATCAGATTTACGGATCCGGGCGCAAATTACCGGAACAGATGAAATTGCCGTCACCACCGCCGCTTTTAATCAAACGATCAGCCGTGTCCATCAGTTTTTCACCGAATTGGGGGATGCTGTGTCACAACTTGCGGCCGCTTCAGAAGAAATGAGTCAGATCAGCACTCAGGTCAGCGGCACTGCTTTTGAACAAGAACAGCAGGCTAATTTAATAGCCACAGCTGTGAATCAAATGTCGGCTGCTATTCAGGAAGTCGCGAACAGTGCTTTGGCCACATCTGAGCAAGCCAATGATGTCGATCAGAAAACCCAGCAGGGCTATCAGAAAGTTATCCAGAATGTCAGTTCTATTGAACAATTATCCACAGTAGTCAATGGCGCCAGTCTGGTGATTGAACAACTCAATGGTGAGTCAGAGAAAATTACCCAGGTGCTGGCGGTGATCCAGACTATTGCCGGTCAAACCAACCTACTGGCGTTAAACGCTGCAATCGAGGCAGCGCGTGCCGGTGAGGCTGGTCGTGGTTTTGCTGTGGTTGCAGATGAAGTGCGGACTTTAGCCACCAATACCCAAAAAGCCACAGAGTCTATCCGCGTGATGATTGATACTTTACAAGCTTCGGCCCGCGAGGCGGTGCAAGCCATGGCACAATCGGGTCAATACGCCAGCAGCAGTGTCAGCAATGCACAGGAAGCTGGTGTGGTACTTGAAGAGATCAAGTCTGCAGTCGGCACTATAGTTGATATGAATGTGCAGATTTCTGCCGCGACTGAACAACAAACCATAGTGGCGGAAGATATTAATAAAAATATCAGCGAGTTTAGTGTCAGCATCAGCGAAATGACCCGCAGCGCTACTCACAGCGCCGATGCCAGTACTTCATTGGCTCAGTTAGCGGCACGTTTGCAGCAACAGGCTGCATCGTATCGGGTGTCAGTTCATTAAGAAGGCCGCTTTGATTGCGGCCTTTTTTCACTGTCCGTGCCTGTTTGTGTCTACCCAAAATAACTGCTGAGCAGCATGTGCTGCCAAAGCAGTGTAACGTCTTGATTCCGCAACCGAGAAAAGCTGAAAGTCCATCCATTTGCAACTTTGATGAATTGGGCTAGGGTTGCATTAAGTTAGAGCATAGGTTGTTGCCCACTCATTCAAATAACTCAGGCGGTTGAGTAGGGGGCTTGCACCATTAGGATGCAAAATCGCGCAAATGCCCTGCAAAGGGGCGTCATGACGGGAGTTGAATACGTATTCATGTTGAACATTGGCTACGATAAGTTTAACTAGTATGGTCAGACTAGTATCAATAACCAGGCAGATATAAGTCTGAAGCAGAAAAACAAACAAATCCGGGGATAAGGGCATGAATAAATTTAAGTTAAGCATACTCACTATGGCTATTGCGACTGCAGGTATCAGTTCGTACAGCTATGCACAAGAACAAGAAACGAAACTGTCACCTACAGAAGCCCGTGAAAAGGCAAAAGCTGATGCAGCTATTGAAACTATCGAAATTAAAGGCTTCCGTCGTTCTATCGTTGAGTCCATCAATGCTAAACGCTTCTCACCAAACGTTGTTGAATCTATCTCTGCAGAAGATATCGGTAAGTTACCTGATTCGAGTATTGCAGAATCAATTTCCCGTTTACCAGGTTTAACCAGTCAGCGTTTAGATGGTCGTGCTAGTCGTGTCAGTATTCGTGGTTTCGGTGAAAACGAAAGTGCTACAACCTTCAATGGTCGTGAGCAGGTTTCTATCGGTGATAACCGTGGTGTAGAGTTTGACTTATACCCGTCAGAAATAATGAGCGGTGTTACTGTTTATAAAACTCCAAATGCAACTTTGGAAGCTGAAGGTATTGCTGGCGTAATCGACATGCAAACAGTGAAGCCATTAAGTCGTGAGCGTACAATTCAGTTTAATGGTCAGTATGAAATGACCAGTTTTGATAAATTGAACCCTGATGGTAATGATAACGGTGCGCGTGGCACTTTCTCTTATATCGACCAATTTGCTGATGACAAAGTAGGCATCGCATTCGCTTATTCCAAAATGAGTTCCCCTAATCAGGAAAAACGTTGGAACGCTTGGGGTTACCCTGAGTTTACTGTTGATGGCGAAAATTATTCGATCTTAGGTGGTGCTAAGCCGTTTGTCCGTTCGTCCACTCTTGACCGTGATTCTGCACTATTGGTCGTGGAAGCAGCGCCTACCGACAAATTGAAAATGACCTTTGATGCACTTTATGTGGACTTCAAAGATGAAAAAATTCTTCGTGGTATCGAAATTCCTTTTGCCTGGGGTTACAACCGCGGCACAACAGCGATAGATGTTGACCCTGCAACAGGTTTTGTCACTAAAGGTTCTGTTACCGATGAAAAACTTGTCGTTCGTAACGACATGGAAAACCGTGAGGCTGATTTAACAGCTTTAGGTTTTAATGTTGAGTATGACCTGAATGATGACTGGTCTTTAGTTTTTGATGCGAGCCACTCATCCGTTGAACGGGAAATCTGGAGCTTTGAAGCTACGCTGGTACTGGTCGTGGTGATAATGCTGGTGTGGGTGATGATCTGACCTATGAGTTCAGACCTGGCAACACTGGCGCTATCTTTACTCCTAGCCTGGATTACAGCGACTATAACCTGGTCCAACTGGGTGGCCCACGCAGTTGGGGTCAGAGTGCTGCATTAAACAATGCGTTTGTGCCTGATTCGAATGGCGACGGTGTTATTGACAGCGACGATCAATATTTTGACATGGCGCAAGATGGTTTTATCAATGCTCCAACTGTAGATGACGAACTGAATGCTTTTAAACTTGCTGCTTCCCAGTTAGTTGAAGACGCCGGCATTCTGACCAAAATTACTTACGGTGTGTCTTACCGTCAACGTGAGAAAACCAAAGAGTCAGAAGGTTACTTCATGACTTTGAAAGATTTCCCAAATACGGTTTCTATTCCTGAGCAATACCGTTTAGGTAGCGTTTCATTAGACTTCATCGGCATGGGCAATATGGTTGCTTATGACGCAAGCGGCTTATTGAATGATGGGTTCTATACCTTAACCAGAGAAAGTCTGACGAGCCAAAGCCATGCAACCAAAAGCTGGAAGGTTTCTGAAGATGTGCTTGCGCTTTATGTGCAAACAGATTTAGAAGCTGAAATTGGTGATATCCCGGTGACAGGTAACTTCGGTTTACGTTATGTCGATACCCAACAAAATTCTCAAGGTTCAGCTTCAACTCCGGTAAATGGTTTAATTGTGACTTCGCCAACAGACATTGATCACAGTTATAGCCATGTATTACCAAGCCTGAACCTGACTTTTGATGTCGCTGAAAGTCAAAGTGTTCGTTTTGGTGCTGCAAAAACTTTATCTCGTCCACGTTTGGATGAAATGCACTCTTCTTTATCAGTGAACTATGGCACCACTCCTGATGAGAATGGTAATTTCTGGACAGTCAGTGGTGGTAACCCACTGCTGGAACCTAAAGAAGCTATTGGCCTGGACTTAACCTACGAAAATTACTTCAATGATGAAGGTTATTTCTCCATCGCATACTTCTGGAAAGATTTGAATGAATGGATCTTCGACGGTAAGTATGAAGTGGATCTGGTTGGTGTTCAGAACCCTAGTACGGGTGAGGTTCCTGCAACTTCAACAGCTACCGGTTCAGGTAAAGTCAATGGCGGCGGTGGTACTTTACAGGGTGCTGAATTCTCTGTCACTCTGCCATTGAACGTCGTTAGTGACGTACTTGACGGTTTTGGTGTTATTGCCAGCTACACTCGTGTTGATCAGGATATAACGGATCAAAATGGTAACGACTATAAATTACCAGGCTTATCTGAAAATATTCAGTCTTACACCGCTTTTTATGAGCAAAGTGGTTTCCAGGCCCGGGTCAGTATGCGTAAACGTAGCGATTTCAGCGGTGACATCTACGGTAGAGGTTTTGACACTCAACAGGTTGATATCATGGGTGAAACTATTGTTGATGCACAAATTGGTTTCGACTTCGGTGATGCGGGTTACGCTTCTTTAGAAGGTCTGTCTATATTCCTTCAAGGTCAGAACTTAACAGAAGAGCCTTTTGTATCCTTACAGGGTAACGCTTTCCAGGTTCGTGATTATCAGGATTATGGTAGCACCTACCTGTTAGGTTTCAGCTACAAAATGTAATTTAGTGCAGTGTTGAATAAGCCCCGGTCCTCATACCGGGGCTTTTTTATAGAGTCTGCCATGACAGATTTTATCTGATATTCCAATAGCAGAATTGCAGATAACGCAATGCTGAGCGGGAGTCGTTATGAATACCAAAGCGGTTAAAAATGTAGTGATTCTGGGGGGCGGAACTGCGGGATGGATTACCGCTTCTTTACTGGTAAAGGTCCTCGGTAAAGCCATTAATATCACTTTAGTCGAATCTGATGATATAGGAATAGTTGGTGTTGGCGAGGCTACTATTCCGCCTATTATTAATTTTAATGCTGCGCTGGGACTGGATGAAAAAGCTTTTATACGCGAAACCCAGGGCAGTATTAAACTAGGGATCCAGTTTGAAAACTGGGGAAAGCCTGGTGACAGTTATATGCACGCCTTTGGCGCCATTGGTAAAGAGTTCCCATTTTGTAATTTCCATCATTTTTGGCTGAAAAGTAAGCAGCAGGGAATGGGCTTTGACTTTTGGGATTTCTCTTTAGCTTATCAGGCAGCACGACAAAATAACTTTGCAAAGTTGGCCAGAATAGAAGGCGTCAACCTACCAGGCTTGTCCTACGCTTATCACTTTGATGCTGGTTTATATGCGCAGTTTTTAAGACGCTTCTGTGAGCCTTTGGGCGTAAAACGAATTGAAGGCACAGTTAAAAAAGTACATTTAGATCCTGTAAACGGTGAGGTTATTCGTTTGACTTTGGCGTCTGGGAATGAAGTTGAGGGGGATTTATTCGTTGATTGCACAGGACTCCATAGTTTACTGATTGATAAAAGTCTAAACACAGGCTTCGAAGACTGGTCACATTGGTTACCAGCAGACAGCGCTTTGGCTGTGCCTTGTGAATCCGTGCAGCCTATTACGCCTTATACAAAGGCTATAGCTCATCCCAAAGGCTGGCAATGGCGCATTCCTTTGCAGCACCGGATAGGGAATGGATTTGTTTACTCCAGTAAATATTGCAGTGATGACGAAGCGAAACAAACCTTGCTGTCGAATCTGGATGGTAAAGCCTTGGCCGAACCACGAAAAATTTCTTTCCGCACGGGGCGCAGATTAAAGCAGTGGAATAGGAATGTGGTTAGCATCGGCTTATCAAGCGGCTTTTTGGAGCCTTTAGAATCGACCAGTATTCATTTAATTCAATCCGGAGTTTTTAGGCTGCTGAAGTGTTTTCCACACAGCGGCATTACTGATGCGGCCAGAGATGAGTTTAATCGCCAGTCAAAAGTTGAATTTGAACAAATCCGGGACTTTATCATCTTGCATTACAAGCTAAACAACAGGGGGGATAGTCAGTATTGGAAAGACTACCAGACGATGGATATTCCCGAGTCTTTACGCAGAAAAATTGACTTATTTTCGGCGTCTGGCCTGATCTTCAGAGAGCAGGATGAACTCTTTGCTGAGGTGGCATGGCAGCAAGTGTTTATAGGTCAGGGCATTGTTCCAACTGATACTCATCCTTTGGTGAATGCGCTTAAAGAGGAGCAGTTACAAGATTTGCTCAGCAATTTAAAAGCTGTGATGCAATTAACTTCGCAGCGTTTGGGCTCACATGCAGATTTTCTGCAAAGCTGTCATCTGAAGGATATGTAGGCAGGTCGCCAATTACTCCGGTCATACACAGGTACTGTAGATGTATATTCAAAAAAAATAAAGACTGTTTTGGTATTTTTCCTGCTGCTCGCCAGTCATTTTGTGCAGGCAGCTATTTATCAGTCTCATCACTTACAAGGCAATCAGTTGCAGCTTCAAACTGATGAATACTCAGTGGTTTTGAGTTTTAAAAGTGAAGGCAGCGTCGAAGTGGTGTATCAGAAAGCGGGTCTGAAACAACAGCCTTCTTTTGCTTTGGCTGCGCCAGAACAACAGCTTGCCGCTACGCTGAGTGAGCAACCACAGCAGCTTGAGTTTGCCAGCAAAGATCTGAAAGTGCGTATCGATAAAGCGCCTTTCCGGTTGAGTTACTACCGTGGCAATGAACTGGTTCTGGCCGAAGAAAAAGGTTTTTTTGCCCATGAGACCTTACGTGGTTTTCGCTTTGCGCTGCAGGACGACGAAAAGTTGTTAGGCACAGGTCAGCGGGTTGTCGGCATGGACAGACGTGGTCAGCGTTTGCCTTTGTATAACAAGGCCAGTTATGGCTACACCACAGAAGCGCAGCAGATGTATTTTGGTTTACCTGCCGTGCTGTCGAGCAAAAAATATCTGGTGTTGTTTGATAACAGCGCCAATGGTTTTGTTGACTTAGGTAAAACAGAAAAAGACGTGTTGCAATTTGAAGCTGCCGCAGGCCGCACCTCTTACATAGTGATGGCAGCAGCTACTTATCCAAAGCTGATCGAGCAGTATGTCACTGTGACTGGCAAGCAACCTCTGCCACCGCGCTGGGCTTTTGGCAACTTCGCCTCGCGTTTTGGTTATCGCACCGAAGCCGAAACCCGCGCCATAGTGGATAAATTTGCATCTGAAGACTTTCCGCTGGATGCCGTGGTATTGGATTTGTACTGGTTTGGGCCTGATATTCAGGGCCATATGGGTAACTTAGCCTGGGATAAAAAAGCCTTTCCCAACCCTAAAGGTATGATTAGCGATTTTAAAGCCAAAGGCGTAAACACCATTCTGATCACCGAGCCTTTTGTACTCAGCACGTCTAAACGCTGGGATGAAGCGGTTCAAGCCAATGCATTAGCCCAGGATTTAGCGGGTAAGGCGAAAACCTTTGATTTTTATTTTGGTAACACGGGTTTAGTCGATGTGTTTTCAACACAAGGCACGGCCTGGTTTGAGGGTATTTACAACGAACTGGCTGATTATGGTGTGGCAGGATGGTGGGGTGATTTAGGCGAACCTGAAGTACATCCATCAGATACGATTCATAGCATAGGCACAGCCGATGAAATCCATAATGCCTATGGTCATCGTTGGGCTGAACTGTTGTATCAAAATCGTTTAGCTCAGCAGCCCACACAGCGCCCTATGATCATGATGCGCTCTGGTTTTGCCGGTTCACAACGTTTTGGCATGATCCCCTGGACTGGTGATGTCAGTCGCAGCTGGGATGGTTTAAAGCCGCAGGTGGAATTGTCACTGCAAATGGGCTTATTGGGGATGGCCTATACCCATTCTGACTTAGGTGGCTTTGCCGGTGGCGAAGTCTTTGATAAAGAAATGTATATTCGCTGGTTACAGTACGGTGTGTTCCAACCCGTGTATCGTCCTCATGCACAAGAGCAAATAGCGCCAGAGCCTGTGCTGCACGATAAAGAAACCAAAGACATTCTGCGTGAGTACGTGAAATTACGTTACCGCATGTTGCCTTATAACTATACGCTGGCCTATCAAAACAGCAGCACTGGTATGCCGCTGATGCGCCCGCTGTTTTTTGAGAACGAAGCAGACACTAGCCTGATTACCAACAAAGACAGCTATTTATGGGGGGATGCTTTTTTAGTGACTCCGGTCACTGCTGCTGGTGTTAAGTCTGTATCTGTAAAGTTGCCTCAAGGCGCCTGGTTTGATTACTGGACCGGTAAAGTCTATCAGGGCGGCCAGACTATTCAGCAACCGACCGATTTAACCACCTTGCCTGTTCTGGTTCGGGCTGGTTCGTTTGTGCCTATGGTACCTGCGGTGCAAAGTTTAAAAGACTACAGCAGCCGTCAGTTGGAACTGCATTATTACCACGACCAATCCGTGACCACAGCCAGAGGTCAGATGTATGAAGATGACGGTGTATCGCCTGACTCCTTACAAAGCCGTCAGTATGAGCTGCTGAGCTTTAGCGCTATGGCGAACCATAATAACCTGACACTGGAGCTGAACCGCACAGGTTTAGGTTATGCCGGTATGCCAAAACAACGTGAGGTTACACTGGTTGTCCATCAATGGGTGAAGCCTGCGAAAGTGCTGGTCGGTAGCCAAAGCTTGAAATGGGTCAATTCGGAATCAGAGCTGGTCGCAGGGGCTGCCTGGTTTGATGAGGCTAAGCAGCAAGTGCGGGTGAAACTAAACTGGGAGCAGGTCAAATTGAAGGTGGCATTGCAATGAAAACGAGTTATCCGATAAAGGCAGTACTGCTGAGCCTGATTATGCTGGCTCCTGCAATTCAGGCGACTCAAATCCAGCATTTGGAACCTGCATTTTGGTGGGCTGGAATGAAAGAGCCTAAGCTGCAACTGATGGTGCATGCCAAAGGTATTCAGCACGCTCAAGTGCTACTGAATTATCCCGGAGTCAAACTTATTGGGCTGCAAAAAGTAGAAAATCCCAACTATCTGTTTGTCGATTTAGAGTTAAGCCCTGATGTGAAACCCGGCAGTTTTGAGCTGGTATTTACAGGCAGAGGCAAAGTGCTGGCGCGGCATAACTACAACTTATTGGCTCGTCAGCCAGGCTCGGCACAGCGTAAGGGGTTTCGCCAGAGCGATCTGATTTACCTTATAACCCCCGATCGCTTTGTCAACGGCGACAGCTCCAATGATGAAGTCAAAGGCTTAAGCGAAGGACTGAACAGGACGAATCCTGGCGGCCGGCATGGTGGTGATATTGCTGGTATGCAACAAGCCTTACCTTATCTGCAGCAACTGGGCGTGACACAAATTTGGCCTCAGCCGCTGACGGAAAATAACAGCCCGGCTTATTCCTATCATGGTTACGCCGCGACCGATCTGTACAAGATAGACCCGCGCTTTGGCAGCAACAGTGATTATAAAAACTTTGTGGCAGAAGCCAAAAAGCTCGGTATAGGTGTGATTCAGGATATAGTGGTGAATCATATCGGCTCGAATCACTGGTGGATCAAGGACTTACCTGAACAAAGCTGGCTGAACTATAACGCGAGTTTTCACCCGACTAATCATGCCCGCACTACAGTGCAGGATCCGTACGCTGCAAAAGTCGATGCCAAAGCTTTTGTCGACGGCTGGTTTGTCGAGAGCATGCCGGATTTAAATCAGCGTCATCCACTGTTGGCGACTTATCTGATCCAAAACTCTGTCTGGTGGGTGGAGTATGCTCAGTTGTCTGGCATTCGCGAAGATACTTACTCTTATGCAGATAAAGATTTTTTGACGGCCTGGTCTAAACGCCTGATGACGGAGTATCCGAATTTTAATATTGTCGGTGAAGAGTGGAGTGCGAATCCTGTCGTGGTGTCGTACTGGCAGAAGGGCAAACAGAATGCCGATGGTTACCAGTCCTTTACACCCAGCATGATGGATTTTCCGCTGTATTACGCTTTGTTGGCGGCGCTGACCGAAGATGAAGCCTGGGATAAAGGTTGGATCAAACTTTATGAAGCTTTGGGCAATGATGTAATTTATTCGGACCCAACCAACTTAGTGCTGTTTGAAGGCAATCACGACACTGCTCGTTTGTTCTCTTTGTTAAATGAGGACAGAGACTTGTATCAAATGGCGATGATCTACCTGCTGACAGCACCACGCATTCCACAGCTGTATTACGGTACTGAAATTTTAAAACAAAGCCCAAAACAACGGGATGACGGTTTAGTTCGCAGTGATTTTCCGGGCGGTTGGGCTGGTGATGCTATGAATGCTTTTACTGGTAAAGGTTTAACTAAAGCCCAGCTACAGGCGCAACAACTGGTAAAAACGCTGGCGAATTACCGCAAAAACACTACTGTGTTGCAGCAAGGGCAGATGAAACATTTTAGTCCACTAGACGGTCTTTATAGTTATGTCCGTTATCAGGATAACAAGCAGGTCTGGGTGTTTTTTAATAAAAATACCGCAGCCAAAACTGTAGATCTCAGTCGTTATTCTGAGTTGATGCCAGCCAATGCCCGTTTTACTGATGTGCTGACAGGCAAAACAATCAGCACCAAAGGCAAGCTGGAATTGCCGGCGCGCGGCAGCCTGATGCTGGAGCTTCAATAAGGCAAAGGCGGAATTTTCAGCAGCTTTAACAGCAGGTTACGGCCAAAGCGCAGCAGTGGATAACTGAAGCGGGCTCGGCTTGCTGACTGAAACCAATACAACCAGAGTTTGTTGCGCCAACTGCTTTCGTTCAGTGACGCCAGCAATTGCAGCACCTCTGGTCCCTTTAACCAGCGTCCATCCACGCGCAGTAACATACTCTGGTTGATGATCAGCCTCTGGTGTTGCAACTCAGCCAATAACAACGGAGCTTGTTCAGCTAAGTCTCGCGCGTTGAATAGGCTAAGCTCACCAAAGTGTTGTTGCAGGCGCTGTGCAGCGGCGAAGTTTCGGCATAAAGGACAATCGCCATCGTAAATAAGTAACAGCTGCTGCATAAAGTGCCTCGTGATCAAAACAGCTATTTTAACGGAATATAACGGAGCGCGGATCTCTGGTTATAAAATAGCTATTTTTAAGTGGCGAAACAGCGCTATGGGGTTAAACTAGTAAGTAGTTTAATTTCTGGCCGCCAGTCCAGATGGAGTTTTGTATGATTAGTAACCTTACTTCCGGCTTTATTCCTTCAGCTCCTACACTGAATCCAGTCAGCAGCTCCTCTGCAAGTCCCGCCAATACAGCAACTGCGGAGTCTCCCGGCAAAAAAGCAGAACTGGAATTTCGGGCAGGGCGCAATGCCGCTAAAGATTATTCGGCAGTGCAACAAAGCTTAGCCAAAGGCAAAGGCGCAGTAGAAACTGCTCAGGCGGCAACCAGTGACATCAAAGAATCGCTGGTTAAAGTGCGTGAAGTCGCAACTAAGTTGGCTGATGATGCGCTGGCCGCTCCACAACGCGAGAAATTACAAAAAGAATATTCGGCTCTGCGCTCTGGTATCGAAAAATCGCTGGAAGGTGCCAGTTATAAAGGCGCTGATACTGGCAAGGGGGTGAATTTACTGACCGACAAAGATAGTACTAAAGTGACTATCAATAGTTATGGCAGTCAGTCTGAGCTTCGCAGCAGTAAGCTGGATAAAAGTCTGGGGCTACCAGAGAAAATTGGTTCAGCGGCAGAAGCCCGTGAACTCTTAAATGGCAAAGAAGGTAAAACTAGTGTATTGGCTGCGGCAGAAAAGTCTGTCAATGAAAGCTCCGAACGTTTAGCCAAAGAAGATCAAAAACTGAAAAGCCGGTTAGAGACAGCAACAGCGGTCAGTAAAGCCGCCGCTAGTCTTGAATCAGAGCGTACTGGTGGCCGCAGTGCTTCCCTTGCTGCGCCTGATGAAGAAAGCAGAGCTGCATTATTAAAACAGGCTGAGGAAACCCGTCAGCAGTTAAAGCAACAAACTCTGGGGTTGGGTAATAAAGAGCAAGGCGCACGTTCTTTACTGAGTTTGTTCAGTTAAGTCTGTCTGATGCGCAGTCCACTGGATGTATATCGTACGACCCGTCTTTTAGCGTCGAACACTAAAGCCCTTGAAGCTCAGGTGTTTCGTCGTGTTTTGTATCAGCTTGAAACTGCAACCCAGATTTCCAGACTTGAGCAAGCCAAAGCTCTGGCTGATTTGCGGCTGCTTTGGGTAACGGTATTGGGGTTAGTGACGGACCCAGATAGCCATTTATCCTTGTCTGTGCAGAAGAGTCTGGAGCAGTTGTCTCAGGCGGTTCTGGCCGAACTTGATTTACCTGCTGCCGAGCAAAACATGAGTTGGTTGATTGAGGTAACGACTCAGATCGCTGAGGGTCTGGAGGGCTGATCCAGAGTAGCTCTCTGCATTATTTGGTCTGGTTTGCTCTGCTGCTAGTCGCAGTCAAAATCTTAAGTCTGGACAATACTCTTGTTTTCTTTACACTGGATTTGCGTAAAAACCAAATAACTAAAATCAATTCCAGGAAGAAGCATGTTAAAAAAATCTACTCTGGCCCTTGCCGTGCTGGTTGCACTGGCTGGCTGTGAAAAAGCTCAAACTCCAACGCAATCCACTGATACAGCCCCTGCTGCTGTCGCTGAAGTGAAAACATTAACCTCCGGCATTGAGCTGTCCAATATGGATACCAGCGTGAAGCCGCAACAGGACTTTTTCCGTTATGTAAACGGTAACTGGCTGGCGAAGACTGAAATTCCGGCGGATAAAGGTCGCTGGGGTAGTTTTGACGAGCTACGTGAAAATGCCGATAAACAAGTACTGGCTATAGTGCAGGAACTGGCAGCAAAAACTGCTGAACCTGGTTCTGACACTCAGAAAATTGCTGATTTCTATCGCTCTTATATGGACACTGCCACTCTGGATACTCTGGGTCTGGAGCCATTAAAAGCTGACTTTGCGAAAGTGGATGCTTTAACTTCCCATGCGGACTTAGCTAAACTTTGGGGCGAATTACAGGCCTATCGTACTGGTACGCCGGTGGTGCTTTTTGTTGGCCAGGATCAGAAAGCTTCTGAGCAATATATTACGCTCGCCAACCAGTCAGGTCTGGGCATGCCGGATCGCGACTACTATCTGAATACTGATGAAAAGTCGAAAGAAATTCAGCAGAAGTATCAGGCTTATATCACTAAAGTGGCACAACTGGCGGGTTGGGCTGATCCGGCTAAAGTGGCGACCACAGTTTATGCTATTGAAAGCAAACTAGCTCAGGCGCAGTGGAGCAGGGTGCAAAACCGCGATCGTAATGCCACTTATAACAAGCTGACTCTGGCGCAATTGGCTGAAACCGCGCCGGGTTTTGATTGGGCTGCGTTATTGGGCGCCGCTAAACTTGCTGATGTGAAAGAGGTGGTCGTACGTCAACCGACCTATCTGACGGCTTTTGCCAAATTACAAAGCGAAATTCCGCTTGCAGACTGGCAGACTTATTTAAAATTTCATATGGTTCGTGCCAGCAGTGAGTTACTGGCCAGTAGTTTTGATCAGGCCAGTTTTGAATTCTACGGTAAAACCTTGTCTGGTTTGGAAGCGCAGCGTGAGCGTGAAAAACGAGCTGTGGCTGCGTTGGAAGATTCTTTAGGCTTTATGCTGGGCAAGATGTACGTGGAGCGTCACTTCAAGCCTGAAGCAAAAGAGCGCATGGATCAAATGATTAAAAACATGCGAGTTGCCTTTAAAGAAGCTATTGATGGACTGGAGTGGATGAGCCCGGAAACGAAAAAAGCGGCTCAGGAAAAATTGGCTAAATTTAACGCTAAAATTGGCTACCCTGATGTATGGCGTGACTACAGCTGTTTAGAGGTCACAGCAGGCGACTTGCTGGGTAATATGCGCCGCAGTGGTCAATGTGAGTTTGACCGTATGGTGGCAAAATTAGGTCAACCTGTAGATCGGACTGAATGGGGTATGACACCTCAGACCGTCAATGCGTATTACAGCTCGACCATGAACGAAATTGTGTTCCCAGCCGCTATTCTGCAGCCACCGTTTTTTAACGTGAATGCAGATGATGCCGTCAACTATGGAGCTATTGGTGGTGTGATTGGTCATGAAATTACCCACGGCTTTGACGATCAGGGTCGCCGTTCAGATGGCAATGGTAACTTAACTGATTGGTGGCAAGCTACGGATGCTGAGCAATTCCAGAAACGTGCTCAGTTGATGATTGACCAGTACAGTGCTTTTAACCCTATTGATGATTTAAAGCTGCAGGGCGCTTTGGGTTTAGGTGAAAACATCGCCGATTTGGGTGGCTTAACTGTTGCGTTTAAAGCTTACCAGACTTCATTGCAAGGCAAACCTGCGGCAGTGATCGATGGTTTTAGCGGTGATCAACGCTTCTTTATGGGCTGGTCTCAGGTCTGGCGTATTAAGTTCCGTGATGCTTCTTTGCGTCAGCAAGTGATCACTGGTCCTCACTCTCCGGGCATGTATCGTGTGCTGGGTGTGCTGTCGAATATGCCTGAATTTTATCAGACTTTTGATGTGAAACCTGGTGATGGTATGTACCGCGATGATGCGGTTCGTGTCAAAATCTGGTAACAACGCAAAATCAAAGCCGAAGGACGCTTTTTAGCGTCCTTTTACTTTTCTATCAGGCAGGGCATAGTAAGCAAGCACGGCTGAATAAATGCAGTTCAGGGCCTGATCTGAATACGTATTCATCTTGTTGTACAGCATGCATCACTGTTCTAATCGGGCACCCTATAAAAGTAAGTTCGGCTACTGATAAAGGCTGACCATCAGATCCGGGATAAAGGTTTGTAGACCAGAAGCCAAAGTGCTTTCCCTGAGATCGATCCTATTTTTTAATTCAAGAGTGGCTGATAAGCGGATCTGATCCGGAATAAAGCTACCGGACGCAACAGGACAACGATATGCAACAAAAGCCTAATCTCAGTTTCTGGCAAATCTGGAATATGTGTTTTGGATTCCTTGGTATCCAGTTTGGTTTTGCGCTGCAAAACGGCAATGTCAGCCGTATTTTTCAGACGCTGGGCGCCAGTATTGATGAAATTCCTATTCTGTGGATTGCTGCGCCTTTAACTGGTTTGCTAGTACAGCCTCTGATTGGGCATTTTAGTGATAAAACCTGGACCAAACTGGGACGTCGTCGTCCATTTTTTCTTTATGGCGCCATAGTCACAACTTTGGCGTTATTTTTTATGCCGAATTCTCCGGGTTTGTGGATAGCAGCTGGTATGTTGTGGATTCTAGACGCAGCCATTAACGTCACTATGGAGCCGTTCCGTGCTTTTGTTGGTGATAATTTAAATGCCAGACAACGCCCTATGGGCTTTTCAATGCAAAGCTTCTTCATAGGTGTAGGTGCTGTTGTTGCTTCAGCTTTACCTTGGATTTTGACCAATTGGTTTAATGTTGCCAATACTGCCCCTGAAGGTCAGATCCCCGACTCGGTAAAATATTCTTTTTATGCTGGCGGTGCTGTGTTGTTATTGGCAGTGCTTTGGACTGTAATCCGCAGCAAAGAATACAGTCCGGCACAACTGGCCGAGTATGAAAAAGCCGAGATGGCTGAGCCGGATCATCAGGCTCCCGTTATGCAGGTTGCAGGTTCAGGTAAAACCTATTTCCATCGCGGCTGGGCTTTTGTGTTAGTTGGTCTCATCTGCCTGACTGTGGTTTACAACTGGGATATGGACAAGCAGTTATATATTCTCGGTGGCGGTTTAGCTGCCTTTGGTTTATTGCAGTGGCTGACCAGTTGGTACAAGACCAAAGAAAACTACAACATGGTTGTGCAAATAGTGGATGATTTGTACAGCATGCCAATTACGATGCGCAGATTAGCTGTAGTGCAGTTTTTCTCCTGGTTTGCTTTGTTTTCATTATGGATCTACACCACAGCTGCAGTGACAGCCACTCATTACGGCAGCAGTGATCCTACCTCGGCCGCCTACAACGAAGGTGCGGATTGGGTCGGGATATTGTTTGCTATTTACAATGGTTTTGCGGCTATTGCGGCTATTCTGATCCCTGTTATGGTCCGAAAAAGCAGTATTCAGCTGACCCATAGTTTTAATCTGGTCTGTGGCGCTTTTGGTTTATTTGGCTTTATGTGGATAGAAGACCCGCTGATGCTGTGGATCCCGATGATAGGTGTGGGGATGGCTTGGGCCTCTATTTTATCTCTGCCTTACGCTTTATTGGCTGACAGCTTGCCTGCCAATAAAATGGGGGTTTATATGGGGATATTTAATATCTTTATCGTATTGCCACAGTTATTGGCCGCCAGTATTTTAGGCTCGCTGGTGAATCATTTGTTTGAGAAACAAGCGATTTATGCGTTGGTGATAGGTGGTGTTAGTTGGATTATTGCCGCTTTATACGTACTACGCGTCAAAACACGTCGCTTAGCTTCTAAATAAAGGTTAGCGCAAGAGTTCTCCCGCTTCTGACCTCGTTTAGCGATGGACAGGTCAGAGGCACTTCCATTTGAGTTCGTTATTTCTTTTGCCATCTGAACTGAGCCCAGAGTTGACGCTGCTTTTCAGGCATAAAACTCCAGACCAAAATCCGGCTTTGTTTATTGCCTTGCTGCATGTTAACTACCTGATGTTCTGCGCCCAACTGAGTTAACTGCTTCTGAAGTGCTGGCAGATTGTCCTGTTTGGACACCAGGCTACTAAACCACAGTACTTGCTGCGCATAGCTTTGACTTTCCTCAATCATCGTTTTGATAAACGCCACTTCTCCACCGTCACACCATAGCTCATGCGAGCGACCAGCGAAATTTAGCTCTGCTTTTTTATACCCCAGATGTTTGGCTTTACGTTCACTGCCTGCTGCCGCTTGCTCAGCCGAGGTATGAAAGGGTGGGTTACATAAGGTCAGATCAAACAAATCAGTAGGCTGAATAATGCCGTGAAAAATATGACTGGAATGGGGTTGCTGACGCAGCGTAATTTTATGCTGTAGCTGATTTTGCTCTATCAATAAGTGGGCGGCTTTTGCAGCCACCGGATCCAGTTCGGAGGCTGTTACCTTCCAGCCGTATTCGGCCTGAGCTAATAAAGGATAAATCAGATTGGCACCACAACCTGTGTCCAGCAACTGCACTTTGCTACCGGTCGGTACTCTGTTTTTATTCAGCAAAGCTAACAAATCAGCCAGATAATGCAGGTAATCAACGCGGCCGGGCACTGCAGGACATAAAAAACCTTCCGGCAGTTGCCAATGAGCAACTGAGTACAGCTGTTTTAATAAGGCCTGGTTCAGAGTTTTTACCGCATCCGAATTGGCAAAGTCTATGGATAATTGGCCGTATCCATTGTCCCGGACAAAAGCACTGAGTGCTGGAACTGCAGTACAGAGGGCGGCAAAATCATAGGGGTGTTGATGTTTGTTGCGCGGATGCAAAGCTTTGTTGGATAGTTTCATTCAAAGAACCTGGGCTGCAGCTTAACGCTCTGCAGCACCACAAGAGTGACGGACAATAATTTTCGGCTGAATTTCTGTCAATTCTACAGCCTGATGATTAATCAGTTTTAATAAATTGACCACCAGCATTTCACCAGCCAAAGAGGTATTTTGCTGAATAGTAGTTAAAGCCGGTGATGAAAAAGAGGCCACAGGTATATCATCAAAGCCGACCACAGCGACATCTTCAGGCACCCTCAAGCCTTTTTTCTGCAAAGCACGAATAGCCCCAATGGCGATCAGGTCGCTGGCACAAAACAGTGCATCAAAAGTTTTACCCTGAGCATGTAGTTGATTAATTGCATCGAAGCCAGCTTGCTCTGTTGAAATGGCATCCAGCTGCGCCACAGTGTCCTCTGCTATTCCTGCTTGTTTTAGGGCGTGCACCATGCCCTGATAACGAGCTAAAAACTCAGGACTGTTATCGGATGCATTACCTATAAAAGCAAAGCGGCTGCGTCCTTGTTGCAGCAGATGTTGGCCCGCCAGTTTTCCGCCTTGCAGATTATTACTGCGGATTGTGAATTCAGGGTGGCCTTGCACTTCAGCTCCCCAACAGACGAAATGAGTTTGTTGCGCCAGCAAGGTGTTGAGTTTTTCTTCGTAGTCTTTGTAGTCACCGTAACCCAGCAGAATAATACCATCGGCCTTTTTACTGTCCTCATAGTCAGCGTGCCAGTCATTGCTCAGTTGCTGAAAAGAGACTAGTAAGTCGTGTCCACGTTGGCTGCAAGCCCGGGTAATACTGCCCAGCATAGCGAGGAAAAACGGATTGATCTGAGATTCGTCTACAGTCGGGTCTTCAAACAGTAATAGTGCCAAAGTGCCAGTAGTTTGTTTGCGTAAATTACTGGCGTTTTTATCCACTTTGTAATTTAACTGCTTCGCAATGGCGAATATTTTGTCTTTGGTTTCCTGATTCACAGCCGGGCTATCACGCAACGCACGCGAAACCGTGGATTGCGAGACGCCAGCCAGATAAGCGATATCAAAAGAGGTCGCTTTTCCTTTCATTGGTGTCATCGGGGCTATTCCTGGCTGATTTGTTGACTTCATATACCCTTCTTACTTGAAGCTGCAGCTACGTTGACTGCGCTCTTTCGCATCAGTCACATAGACAACTATGTTCCTGACGACTCAATCTCTTGTCGCCCTAACATGGCTTTATCTTCGGTATGCTTTGGGATAACCCCAGCCCCGACAATAGCTCTTCCTGAGCACGGCTTCGAGGTGCTTATTTATTCTTAATAATGCTGGGCATCATAGCATTAAATTGTGGTCAGTGATCCTTTTCACTGGTTGCTATCACAACCTCACAATTTGATTTGATTACGTATTTTTCTACGTCGTGGATCCTATGTTTAGCCACAGCCGTGCTGTGACTGAATGCGGCAATTTGTACGAAGTTGTTAACTTTGCTTAAGCTGTTTTGTATTAACTGCTAAAGTATGCGCCATGATTAGCCTGAGTAACCCGTCCGATGAAATCTGTAGTTTGGTTTTTTCTCATCTGCCTTTTGAGCAGCAAAGCCGTGTTGGCATGCAGCGAAAACGCCGACGGTTGCGTAGAGTCTGAACAATTTCAGTTGTCTGTCGCTATAGGCGCGGGACAACGCAGTAATCCTCTTTATGACGGTGACAGCTTTCCTATGCTGATTCTGCCGGATTTTAGTTACTATACCGACACTTGGTTCATTGACAATGGCACTTTAGGTTACAGTCTGGTTCAGAATGATCAGTTTGCGGCCAGTGTGGTGATGCGGTTGAACTCAGAAAAGGGCTACTTCCAGCGTTGGTTTGCCGGTAATGTCATTACGATGAACAGCGCTGGTGCGTTGTTACCTCCTGACGTTGAAATTGGCACCGAAAAGACGATGAGCACAGTATCGGTTGAACAGGTGAAAAAAAGGCCGACCGCATTGGATGCTGGCTTACAGTTCAACTGGTTTGGAGAGCAGTGGCAAAGCCGACTGAACCTGTGGCAAGACATCAACTCCAAGTACCAGGGCCAGAATGCCAGTTTGAGTTGGTCGCGTTTTTGGCCTCTGGCTGGTGGGCAGTTTGATTTGAGTACCACTTTATACTGGAAAAGTGCCAAACTGATCGACACCTACTATGGGGTGGATGACGATGAACTCTATTACCTGGGGCGTTATGATGGACGGGCCAGTTGGCAACCTGAATTACGTTTAGGCTGGCAGAAGGCTCTGACTTCACGCTGGTCTGTACTTACTTTTTATCGATATCTGCATTTGGATGATGCGATGACGGATAGTCCGTTAGTGCAGGATGATTCAGTGCAGACCTGGTTTGTAGGTATGGTTTATCGCTTTTATTGAACGAAGGATAGGGAATGTTCGGGCTGTTATTCGCCGGTAATATGATGCTGGCTGCCGCCCAGCCCCCTGAATGCAAGGCTGAATTATGCTGGTCAGTAAGTCCGGCTTTTTGTGTTTCTGCAACACCAGAACAAGTTTGTGAGACTCAGCTAAATGTCAGTTGGAGTAGCAGCAAAGTTGAAAATCTGTGTCTGTATTTTGCACAGCAGCAAATGCAGTGTTGGCAGCAAGTCAAACAGGGAGAATGGCAGCAAGTATTGAGTTGGCCGGGTAAAACGGAAGTCAGATTGCAACACGACCATGATGTGTTATTGCAAAAAGAGTTAATAGTCTTAAGCCGTCAGCCGGAAAAAAGACGACGTCTGGTGGCACCCTGGAGTGTGTTTTGATGCAAAAAATCTTACTGGTTGAAGATGATGCCCGCTTAGCTGCTTTAGTACAGAGCTTTCTGCAGCAACAAGGCTTTGAGGTTCGGTTGGAAAGTCGTGGTGATACAGTTCCGGCTATTTGTCAGACCTGGTTGCCTGATTTGCTGATCTTGGATTTGATGTTGCCTGGTATGGATGGTTTTACCGTGTGCCGTACTATCAGGCCCTGGTTTACTGCACCCATTTTAATGCTAACTGCCAAACAAGGTGATATTGATCAGGTGTTGGGGTTAGAGCTGGGGGCTGATGATTATGTCATTAAACCAGTTGAGCCTCGTGTCTTGCTGGCCAGAGTACACGCTTTGTTAAGACGGAGCAGTCCGACACAAAAAACTGAAAATCAGGAGCTTAGCTTTGGTCTGCTGAATCTGAATAACAGTGCCAGAGAAGCGCATTTTGCTGGTCAACTGGTCGAGTTAACCAGTTATGAGTTTGATTTGTTATGGATGCTGGCTAAACATGCGGGGCAGACGGTTAAACGTGAAGCCATTCATAAACAGATCATTGGTCGTGAATACGACGGCTTAGATCGTACAGTGGACGTTCGTGTGTCGCATTTACGTCGTAAACTTAATGATAACGCCGAAACGCCATTTCGTATTAAAACTGTCTGGGGTAAAGGCTACTTATTTGTTGCAGACGCCTGGAATAGCTAAGCAGTGTCCAGGCTATTCCTGCATTTTTATCTTTTTATTTCGCTGGTACTGATTGGTGTTGGCTGGACTGTAGAGCGGATCTGGCAGGAAACTCAAAGTCAGGTTCCGCCTTGGGTACTGTTACTGGCAGACAATCTGGCCGGACAACTCAGTACTCAGTCTTTACCGCATGCAAAGCTGTCCTCGGCATTGCCTGTCACTCAATTGCCCGCTGGCAGTATTTTATGGTCGGATTCTGAACTTGCTGCGTTAAACGCAGGGCAGGTGGTTCCTTTGTTCACCCAAGACCAGGTGTTTTTTTATGCGATACAACAGGATGAGTTGTGGCAGCTTGGTCCTGCTGATTTGACCGAAAGTGCTGTGCCTTCCTACTGGTTTAGTTTGTTGTTTTTAGGATTGTTAGCTGTGGCTGTATGGTTATGGCTTTGGCCTGTAGCCCGCGATATTCAAAAGCTCAAGCAACAATTGTCTGAGCCTAATGCGCCAGCTGCTGTGCCAGTGCGATCTTTTATCGCCCCTATTGCGCTTAGTTTCGAACAAATGCGACAACAAATTCAGCGATTACTGGGTTTGCAGCGCGAAATGACACAGGCTGTTTCGCACGAATTACGTACCCCCTTAGCCCGTTTGAGTTTCGCATTGGAATTGTCAGCTCTGCCCACAGACGAAAAGCAACTGATGCTAAATGATGTTAAAGAGTTAGAGCATCTGGTGGATGAGATGCTGGACTATGCCCGTCTCGAATCGGTACAGCCACAGTTGAAGAAGCAGCAGGTCGACTTATCTGAATTGCTGCAGAACTTAGTTGAAAAGTTATCTCCTCTGCCTGGTGCTCCTGTCAAACTTCAGGTGGTGGCGGGCTGCATTTATGTCTGCGATGGTCATTATCTGGAAAGGGCAGTGCAAAATTTACTGGTGAATGCGAAACGATTTGCTCGTACTCAGGTACTGATGACACTTGAAGTAAAACCGCATTCGATTGAGATCACAGTGGAAGATGACGGACCTGGTATAGCTTTGGAACAAAGAGCAGAAATTCTGAAGCCTTTTGTCCGATTGGATCCAAGCAGGCAAAAAGGTTTTGGTGGTTTTGGTCTGGGCTTGGCTATTGTCAGTCGGGTGATGGAATGGCATCAGGCAAGTGTTAGGGTTGATGACAGTCGTTTGGGTGGTGCTTGTTTCAGGATAAAACTGCCGTTAGTTCACTGAGCCAACGGCAGTCACAGAATATTACAGTCCCAGGTTTTTTAGAAAATCATCGTCTGCGTCAGAGGTTAACACTTCAACAGCTTCTGTTTCAGTGGCATTGGTATGCGCGATGATATCGTCCGGATTTTCGTCCTGAGTTGGAATAAAGTCATGTAATTGGATAAATTCAGTTTTATCCATAGACAGTTCCATATAAAAAATGGCGTGGTTGGGGGTGCTGAACGTGACTCGTCTGGCTTGAGGCTGGTCCAACTGGGTATTGATCATGATTTGCACTTGTTTATTAATCGCCATCATTTTAGGTTGGCTTTGATTAATAGAGGTTTGCAGCTCCATCCGGACTCTGTTGGTGAAGTCACCCACTATTTGGTTCATCAACTCACCCATCACATTACCTACCTCGTCTGAGGTATGGAAATTGGCAAGTTCAGACTCTGGCATCCCCATGCTCATCATGTACTTACGGTAAATTTCCATTGCAGCTTGCGCGGTAAAATTGATAATGACTAAACCAGAAAAACCGCCATCAAATAATACGAAGCAGCCTAAATCTGGACGCAGGCAAGTTTTTTGGATTTTTTGCACCATAGGTGAGTAAGCAACTTTATCATTACCTGCTGCAGCCAAAACCTGAGTCACAGAATGGCAGAGCGTGAGCAGTATTTCTTCGGTAGTAATTACTTTTGTTTTTTTCATCTCTTAACCCAGCTAAGCAACAACATTAACCTTAGTATATCTCTATTCCAACGCATAACACTATAAAAAGCCTAAGGCTTTATGCTAACACCCAGATATAGAGCAGCTGATGTTCTATTCATTTAAAGAGGCAAAGATCAATGACAGAGCAAGAAAAAATGGCTGCAGGCTTGTGGTTTAATCCTGCGGATAAGGTTCTGGCAGCACAACGGCAGCATGCCAAAGCTTTGTGTGCGCAGATGAATCAACAGGGGCCTTTACCTTTTAAAGCTCATCAACAGCAGGCCGGACAGCTGTTTGGTAAGCTGGGCAGCTGCTATATCGAGCCCAATTTCTTCTGTGATTATGGCTATAACATTGAACTGGGGCAGAACTTTTATGCGAATCATCACTGCGTTATTTTAGATGCGGCTAAAGTGAGTATTGGAGATGATGTGCTGCTAGGGCCCGGAGTTCAGATATACACCGTGACCCATCCGCTGGATGCGGCGCAGCGAAAAACCGGATTAGAAAAAGGCGTGGCCGTGACCATAGGAAACTCGGTCTGGGTTGGCGGCGGAGCCATTATTTTACCTGGTGTCAGTATAGGTGAGGGCGCAGTTGTTGCTGCTGGTGCTGTGGTGACTAAAGATGTACCAGCGTATGTAGTGGTGGCAGGTAATCCAGCTAAGATGATAAAAACTCTGGATTAAAGTCTGGGCCTGTCATGGATTTTTTGAAATTCTCCTGATTCTATAAGATGAAGCAGGCCAGTATTAAATTTTGCCTGTAACTCCGGACTCCAGAATGCCGCAGGGTATTCGACGGCGGGGAAAATCTCATGTATTTGCAAGGTACCCTGACCATAATTTTTATTGGCATAATAGCTGAGTACCTTCCGATCCCCCACCATCAATTGAACCCGGTCATTCATTAATAACTCAAATTGTTTCTCGCGGTCTGCTTCTTCCAGGTAATGTGCTGTTTTGATGATGGCAGAAAAATCCGGCCCTAATACTTCACTGGCTTGTTGATAGGCAACAATAGTTTTTCCCGTCAAATCTTTCATGCTATCGATGTTAAGTTTTGTTGTACTTTTGTTCGCAACAACATCCAACACAGTGAAATAGGGCTGGCTGTAAAATGCGCCGGGATAAGGCACAGCAACAGGACTGGCTATGTCCAGTTTTTGTTCTGAAAATAGCTTGAGCAAGCGATTGTAGCTGTAGAGTTCAAACTCAGCCTCAATGCCCTCACGCTGTAAAATAGCTTTTACTATCTCATAATCCACACCGGTCATTTCCCCTTGCGCATTCCGGTATGCCCAGGGAGCGGAATCATGTAAACCCACTTTAATGCTGGCAGCTTGGGTAAATAAGCTGACCAAACTGAAGAATAAAACAAAAAGTCTCATAAAGGCTCCGGTAAAGCATAAGCTCCTTGCCTGTTTTTAACACAGTTCGGGACCAGTGTCGCAATTTTTAAGATGGTGCTGCCAATAAATTTTACTCAGATCAGGTATCATTTAATTGCTTCCTGTCTGGATCCTATTATGAGTAAAACTGTTTCTTTGGGTTTATTGGTGCTGCTTGCCAGTATCATCGCTATTACCCCTCTGGCCATTGATATGTATTTGCCTGCCATGCCAGTGATGGCTGATGAATTAGGTACAGATATTGGTCTTATTCAGCAATCGTTGAGCATATATCTGGCAGCTTACGGATTAGGGATGCTGCTGTTTGGCCCGCTGGCAGATGCTATTGGTCGTCGTCCTCTGGCTTTAGGTGGGCTGTGCTTTTTTTGCCTGGCCAGTTTTGCATTAGCTTTTTGCCACGACGCTCAGTGGTTGTTAGCGTTACGCGCTCTACAGGCTTTTGCTGGCAGTGCGGCAACTGTGGTCATTCCTGGAATTATTCGTGCTTTGTATCAGGAAAATACAGCCAAAGGCATGTCCTATGTGTCGATGATTATGATGATGGCGCCTCTGATCGCTCCTGCTATCGGCAGTGCTGTACTTTGGGTTGGGCATTGGCAGGATATCTTTTTAGTGCTGGCTTTGTATTCGGCATTGATCCTGCTGCTGACCTGGCGTTTTTTACCTGATCCTGTGCCAGTCGTGAAAGGACGGCAGCTGGAGTTTTTCTCTGGTTATCGTTTTGTGTTTGCTCACTTGGCGGCACGACCACAAATTGCGACCTCGATGTTTGCCTCTTTTTCTTTCTTTTGCTTTTTGACCGCGGTGCCTTTTGTTTATATTGAATACTTCGGAGTCAACGAACAACTATTTAGTCTGTTGTTTGCACTCAATGTGGGCATGCTGATGCTGGCTAATTTCTGTAATAGCAGGTTGGTCAGCCGCTTTGGTCCGCAGCGTATGCTGAATATGGGACTGGTGTCAGCACTGTGCAGTGCTGTTGTACTTTGTCTGGCCAACTGGTTTGAGCTAGGTTTAGTGTTCACTGTGCTGAGTATTGGGCCTTTGATGGCAAGCTTGGGTTTGATTGCCACTAATGCAGACGCGATGATTTTGATGCGTTTTCCTGAGCACAGTGGCACAGCTACGGCGGTGATTGGGACACTGAGATTTGGCAGTGGTGCATTAGCAGGTCCTCTATTAGCGCTGATTTATACCGGAACAGCTCTGCCTTTTTCCTTATTGATGTTGTCTGGCGTGCTGGCGATCGCTATTAGTCAGTTTTTAGGTGCACATCAAGCACGGCCTGCCAAAGCATCTTAAGATTGCAGATGATTGAGTAGCCTGTCAAAGGAGCGATAACTTAAGGCTTCGAGTAAATCCGTGCGCTCTATCTGCGGACGCTGAGCTAAGTCGGCCAGAGTACGTGCTACTTTGAGCAGTTTGTGATAACTGCGGGCAGATAGTTTGAGCTGGGTCAGGCAATGTTCAAAAAAATCGGCATCTGCTGGTGTTAAGTAACAGTGTTGTGCCAGTTCAGTCAGGTTTAAGCGTGCATTGGCTTTGCCTTGCCGTTGCCACTGAATAGCTCGTGCCGACTGCACTCTTTGTTTTACCTGAACACTGGACTCTTCCTGTTTATGTTGGCTTAAACTGCCTTTAGGTAACAGTGGAACTTCGACCTGGAGTTCGATACGGTCGAGAAAAGGACCAGATAAACGGCTTAAATAACGGCGGATTTGCTCCGGGCTGGAGCGGCCATCTTTGTGGTGACCTGACGGGCTTGGGTTGAGCGCTACTACCAATTGGAAACAGGCAGGAAACTCAGCCTGCCGCGCTGCTCTTGAGATAAATACTTTGCCGCTTTCTAAAGGTTGGCGTAGTGATTCGAGTACCAGACGTGGAAACTCAGGTACCTCATCCAGAAACAAAATGCCGCTATGGGCTAAAGATATTTCTCCGGGACGAGGTACAGAACCACTGTCATTTGCAGAAATTCATGAGACTATCACCACATTTTTCTTTGATTTTAGGCACGTTTTTTCTCAAATTACTGAGACTAATATACTAAATTTAATGATACTGAGGTGTAAATGAGTAGTAATAGTCGATACCAACCTATACCTAAGCAAACACGCAAAATTAAACCGACCCGAAGAAGTGTGTCGGGAGTTTATGCTTTCAGGGGGGAGTCCTCGATAGCGTATGAATCGACACTAGAACGCGATTTCGTAATTCGTCATGAATTTAACCTTGATGTAGCACAAGTTATTCCTCAGCCAGTTGCTATCCCTTTCCGAACACCAAGGGGGCGCACATATTCATATACCCCAGACTTTTTAGTCCTTTGGTCCCTTGGTTCAAATTTCTCAATATCTTCGAACTACCCAAAACCCATGTTAGTTGAGATAAAACCTTCCGAAGAATGGAAAAAGAATTGGCGCGAATGGTCTGTTAAGTGGAAGGCTGCAAGGCGCTATGCACGTGAACAAGGATGGGAGTTTAGGATTTATGATGAATCCAGGATTAGGGACCAAGTACTTAAAAATATAATGTTTTTAAGCCGTTACCAACGCTTAGAATTCTTAAATGAAGATAACCTTCATATTATTGAATCAGTAAAGGAACGTGGTGTTGTTGAGTTTCACTCTTTGCTTGCCCGACATTATATGGGTATTTATCGAGCCACCGGGATATCACATATTTGGCATTTAGTAGCGACACATAAACTGAAATGTGACCTCTCTGTTCCTCTGTCCGATTATTCTGAGCTATGGGTTAATTAATATGGAAAAAGAGCGCGAAAACCAAAATGAAGTTAGTTCATTTCCTGTCAATCGAGCTGTAGTAGATACTAATATTGGCAGTTATGTCGTTCACGATACGAATATTTACCGGATCTCAGAGGTTCTTGATTTTGAGTCGGTTCTTGGCGTATCCGTCGAGACAGGTAAAAGTAAACCTTTGCGAATTAAAGAGCTTACGCAATTTAAGCCTTACTCTGCACGAAACGAATTTATAGACTTGGATCAGGCAGCTATTGCGGATAAAGACTGGTTAATTGCAGAGCAGCGTTACTTAGCAATCAAACCATTACTTAATAAAAGTTTTGTTTCTAAAGCAGAAGTTGAAGCAAGAGCTAAAGATACGAATACCAGTATCGCGACCCTCTATCGATGGCTTAGCCGATTTAAAGCTTATGGAGTTGTATCCGCCTTGGTTCCTAGAAAGCCCGGTTGGAAAGAAGGTAATAAACGGATCACTCATGTCATAGAAGATATTATTGACTCAGCTATTAAGTCCGTTTATCTCACGCAGCAAAGGTCTCGTGTAAACAAGACTGTCCAAGAGGTAAGAAGGGTTTGTTCACTGAGAGGAATTACTGCGCCAGCTGGAAATACAATAAGAGAGAGGATTAAGGCAATACCTGAAAGGGTGCGTTTAAGAGCTCGTGGTGAATCAGAGAAGGCAAAAAATAAATATACCCCAACACCAGGTCGTTTCCCAAACGCAGATGCGCCTTTGCAAGTCATTCAAATTGACCATACGCCGGTCGATATTATTTTGGTCGATGATGAATATAGATTGCCAATAGGCAAACCTTGGATAACGCTTGCCATTGATGTTTATAGCCGCATGGTAACTGGTTATTACGTTTCATTTGATCCTCCCTCAGAAACGTCTGTTGCTATGTGCGTTGCACATTCTATTTGCCCAAAAGATGAGTGGCTTCTGCTGAACGATGTAAATGCTGAATGGCCTGTGTGGGGGAAGCCAAGAACTATACATGTGGATAATGGGGCTGAGTTTAGGTCAGGTAATTTCAGAAATTCTTGCCTGATGCATGATATTAATCTCGAATTTAGACCCGTTAGAGTGCCCAACTATGGTGGTCACATAGAGCGCCTGTTAGGTACATTTTTATTTGAAGTTCATGATTTACCGGGAACAACATTTTCATCTATTAAAGAGCGCGCTGGTTATGACTCCGATAAACATGCAGCGATGACGAAATCTGAGTTTGAAACTTGGTTGGCAGGTCTTATCTGTCGTGTCTATCACAAACGGATTCATGCTGAACTTGGAGTAACGCCCCTGAGGCAGTGGGAAATAGGTGTCTTTGGTAATGATAGGGTTATCGGTGTAGGTCTGCCTCCACGGCCAGCTGATCGTTTTACTTTATTGCTTGATTTTATGCCATGTGAAAAAAGGACTGTTCAGACGTCCGGGGTCACAAATGATCACTTCACTTACTATGCTGATGTACTTCGTCCTTGGATTAATAGCCCAGATCTTGATGACCCGAGCAAAAAACGCAAATTTATCTTTCGATATGACCCAAGAGATATAAGCAAACTTTGGTTTTTTGATCCGCAGATTAAGCAGTATTTTAAAATTCCTTTTTCAGATTTAACGCTTCCTCCTATAAGCATATGGGAGTATCGATTGGCTAAAGAGCGCCTTAAGGCAGAAGGTAAAAGCAGTTTCAATGAGGTTGAGGTTTTTCAAGCGATTACTGACCTACGAGCTCATGTCGAAGCATCTAAAGAAAAAACAAAACGAGCTCGTCGGTTAGCTCAACGAAAAATCGAGCATGAAAAATCCCGTAAGGAGATTCCAGTATTGTTCCAAGGTAGTGAGCCGCCAGTAATAAGAACTGCTGAACCAACTCTATCTAATGACTTACTTGATGGTGATATCGAAGCATTCGGAGATATATTATGAATTCATTAGAGCATATACACCAAGATTTCAGGCATGTAGTTGGCTTTTCAGACAAGGATAGGATCCATTTTATTAATGAAAAACGCTGGATTGGGTACGACCAGGCGCATTTGATTCTCGACACAATGCAGAATTTAATGCTCATGCCCAAACGTACGAGAATGCCCAACTTATTAATCGTTGCTGATAGTAATAATGGGAAAAGCACAATTGTTGAGCGTTTTGAAGATATTTACGGGCAGGGGTATGTTAATGACAATTTCGAAGCCGTAAGACCTGTAATTGTCGCTGAATCGCCCCCTGTAGCAGATGAAAAGGGATTACTTATATCGATTCTTGAGCAGATATATGCTCCGTACCGACCCACCGACCCTGCCACAAAATTACGATATCAGACTATTCATCTGTTGCGCTCATGTCATACGAAGATTTTGATCATAGACGAATTTCATTCGTTAATCACAGGCACGGCAGTGAAACAACGTGAGGTGATGAACTCCATCAAGCTACTTTGCAATGAGTTGAAAATCCCAATAGTGGGTGTAGGTACTCGTGAGGCAGTGAGAGCTTTGCACACTGACCCGCAACATGCCAGCCGATTTGATGTTATTACTTTACCGACGTGGGAGCTCGATAAGTCATTCCAACGGCTATTAGCCGCCTTTGAAAAGGTTCTGCCATTAAAGCTCCCCTCCCAGCTGCACTTACCGGAGAGTGCAAGATTACTTCATACCATATCAGAGGGAAACATTGGCAATTTGCATACCTTATTACGCCAGTGTGCGATTAAGGCCATAAAGTCTGGCCAAGAACAAATAACTAAAGCCATCATAGAGGAACATAAATGGATCCGACCTACTCGTGGCATAAGGGAAGTTCAGCTGTAAACCCCAAATGGGGTATTCCCGTATCTTTGTTAGAGGATGAGAGTTTATCCTCTTTTCTATTACGGCTAAGTTATGCCCACGGGATAACGAGTATAGCTTTGGGGGAGATACTTTGGCCGAAGAAAAGAGTTTGGACAACTGACACAGACAGGATGAGGCTTGATGCTCTAGAGACGTTGTCTAAAGCTACCGGCGTAGCACCAGATGTGCTGTATAAAACGACTCTAAGTCCTATAGAAATTAATATTTCCAATACTGAATTAACTAAACGCCGAGGAACTGTAACTCCCTGGGTACTCACGTTAGGTTGCCGTAATCGCCAGCGGGAAGGTGGTTATAATATTTGCCCGAGTTGCTTCAGGGAAGATAGCTCGCCTTATTTACGCATACATTGGCGGCTAGCATGGCATACAGCCTGTGCAACACATCGTTGCTTATTAATCGATAAGTGCTCCAAATGTTTATCTCCAATATCTCCGCATCTGCTATCTAAAGATATCTGTAATCTAACTTACTGTTCTAGTTGCCTGTTTGATTTAAAAGAAATAAGTACTGAGCCTTGCTCGCAATCTGCGTTGGAGATTCAGTCCCTCTTAGACTCAATTGTTAGCAAAGGTCACGGTGTTTTTTGTGACGTCAGTTGGAGTTCGGTAGCGCTTTTCGGCTATTTATCTTTTCTGGGGTCACTTTCAAGGCGCGCTATGAGATCAGAGACTTCCCCTCTTAAATCTGTGTTTGAATACCTCCAAATCAAGTTGCCAGATGCCTCAGATGATTCAAAAGCACTAAAGTTTGAAAAGCTACCGCCCGATGACCGCCATAAATTATTGATAGGTTTTATGCAGTTTCTTCGGCTTCCTCTCGACGATTTTTATGCTTGCTTAGTTCAATATGGGATCACAAGGCAATCATTCGTTGGGGATTGCAAAGTAGTACCACCATATATCGAGGCTCTTGTCCAAAAGCTGCCAGATAACCAATTGAGTTACAGAAGATCAGCACGCAAACCCGGGTGGAATCCTGCCCCAAAGTACCTTGTGATGCGGAAATTGAAACAGCTAATTAAATCATTTAAGCGTCATAAAAACGAACGAAAAGTGATTAAATAATGGAGCGTTTCGAGTGTTCAGAATGTGGAAAATATCCAGAGAAGCTTCATAGGCGCTATAAAGGCAAGACTTACTGCCAGGCATGCTATCAGAGAGTTTTTAAACACCGACACTGCCCCGAATGTAATGAGTTTGCTCGCCTCCCAATTGATATGCCTAAGGCAGTCTGTAAGCGCTGTGAAAGACTAAAACCGTGTGTGCGATGCGGGGTTCAAAGCGAAAAAATAAGCAAGATTACTGATATAGGTCCTGTTTGCAATAAGTGCTTTCCTTATTTTGTAGAACCCAAAAAATGCACTTCGTGTGGAAATGTAAGTCGGAAATATCGTGTCGTTTCAGTCTTGGGAGATGTAGAAGTTTTCTGTAATCAGTGTCATCCCACAGCATCGTTTGGTACATGCCACAAATGCCACAGATATAGAAAATTAACGTTTAACGAAGACCTCGGTAAAGGGATATGCATGCTTTGCATGGATGAGGGGATTCGGATATGTGAAATATGCAGCCAGCCATTTCCTGCTGGTTACGGGAAGGTATGTGAGAGCTGCTACTGGATTGGAGTATTTAAGCAGCGTAAATCTGTGACTTCACATTTATTTGCGACCCAGGCAGTCAAAGATATATTTGCTAACTTTTCTGATTGGTTGCGAGAGCGCAGAGGTGCTGCAGTTGCAGCCATGCAACTCAATAAATACTCACAGTTGTTTTATGAAATTGAATGTCAGTGGGGCAAAGTGCCTGAATATAGAGCATTAGTTGACTACTTCAGTGTGGCTAAGATGAGGCGCTTTAAACGATTTTTCGATTGGCTTGCTGAATCAGGTGCAGTGAAAGTTGACAAGGTCGTCAAGGCCGAAGATTCGGAGCGGCATCAAATCCGAAAAATTTTAGATTCAGCAAACACGGGCAGGAAATTATCTTCTATTTTGTCGAGTTATTACGAGTATTTAACCAACCCCAAAAAAAAGCACCCATTGAGCTTGAGAACCGTTCGTTTGTATCTCAGAGCTGCTACTAGTTTGATAAAGCACTCCAGCACTGCGGGAGATGTGATTCCTAGGCAATCTGATGTGAATTCATTTCTTGCTACCAAACCAGGGCAGCAAGCCTCGCTCTCTCCGTTCATCATTTTTTTGAGGATGAAAGGTCTTTGTAATTTAACCGTTTATCGACAGCCTAAGGCTTCTATAATCAAAAGCAATAGAAACCAGCTCAAAAAAAGTTTGTTTAAAGTACTCGCAGTAGCCGCTACTGGAGATCTCACTGTGGAAGGCGAGTGGGGAGCTCTAGCTTTACAGTACTTTCATGGAATTAATAAAAAGGATTGTCATCGTATTCTTAATGGAACTACAGCCAGCGCAGGTGATGATGGAGTTACTTACATCTTTGTGAAACAAAACGTATGGATTCCCAAGCTATCCTATGGGATTAATTTGATCTAATAGCCATATACTTATGTAAGGTATTCTGGATAGTGAACTTTTCTTTTTTAATTTTTTGTAAAACATCGCCCCAAGTTACCACTGGATTCACCAGAGCGTTACTACTCGTTGTGATGTCTGCGTACCGCAACTTTCAAACGCCACGCTACCCGCAATGACTGGCATAGATCCATGGACCGCTAAGAGCGATTAGCTGACCTTAACGACTCAGTGATTGGTACTTCTATATAAAGCTAAAAATATCAACCAAGGAAAGCAATCAAAAAGGTTTATGTCTTTTTCGGAAACTTACTAACTACCACCGATGACTATGTATTTTGGTTTATCTTTTCTGTGAACAATATTGAACGTTCTGAAAGCAATTCTGGTTGTAGTTACTTCGACCTTATATCCATCTGGTAATGATTGACTGATAACAGTCTTAGTAAGTGTTTCATTTAGTGCTCCAATAATAATCCCTGTAATTCTTATTTCGTCAAGATTATAGAAGCAATGCCCATTTTCAGAATAAAAATCTTCTTGAGTAAATTGAACACGATACTCATCTTCATAACCCCACTCAATATATTTAGTATTGCAAAGTTTAAATAAACGACGTTTTGATTCTTCATCTCGGTTGGAGAATAGATTTTCTAAATCTACCTTTTCACGAGTTTTTCGGTAAGAAATCGCCTCGGCAGCTGAATCAGGCACGTCTAGCACGAGCGCAACACCTTTATGTTTATCTGCATAATGCCCCCATAAAAGGGGACTATTCCAACTAGCACTACAACATAAGACTCGAATTTTTTCATCGATCTTCTTTTTACTCTCATTGATGACAGTTCGGTCAAACTTATCATCTAAAACCATGGCTGTAAGTTCAAACGGGTCATTAAAATCAGAATATCTTGAAACTTTTAATCTTTGCTTCTGCAAGGCTTCAATAGCCCACTTTTCTGGTAGGAAATGAAATAATTTCACCTAGCGTCCTTTTTGTGCTTGATTGGGTTAATGTAGAAGCACGTCATTGTTGTCAAACTTCAACAAAGGTGCTGAGGCTCATATCTAGCCTTTTAGTTTAGCAGGGAGGTTCCAATGTAATCACATAGTCTGTTATGAGCGAATTGTGGACGTTAATGCCCCTCTAGCTGACCTTGTTATATCGTGGCCTCGATTGATTTAGCATATACAAAGCCTTCAGTAGTTGTAATTGGGACGTTATCTGGGTGGCAGAATACATCATGCTTGCCAATGTTGTTAATTGAGGTGTAGCTTTCATCGAGCCCTAAAACAACAGATTTATTCTTTAGGACATCTATGGTTCGACATTTATCGGCAACGATGTTCGTTATATTATAAACAAATTTGTACATATCAAAGCCAAGTTCATAGATTGTTCCATCTAGTTTTAGACTAGGTTTGTGACAAAAGACCTCTAGGTTAGCTAGTAAGTCTTGCGTATAGTCAAATATCTCAGATATAGAACTCATTTCTTCAGCGATGAAATCCTGTTTCTTTCTAAAGTTCTTACTCTTTTCTGGAAGTGTATTGTTTTCGATGAAAGATTTTACGCTTTTCGCAAACGTTTCTAGAGGTATTAGCAAATGCTCTGAATGACTTACCAAGACATCCGGTTCAACTACGACCTTAAGTCGAATTTCTTCGACATCCCCAACATGATGAAAATAGTTTCTAATTAGTCTAAGGATTTTGAAATCTGGTGATGACTTAATGTCGCAGTCAAAGTCTTCTTTTAACCTATCTGCTGTTGTATGTAGATTGTTAAGGAAGGTATAGAGTGAATTGGAATCTCTATCATCTACTTGAGTGAAATCCAATAACTCGTATTGACTATGAAAGAACCTGTCTATAAATCTGAATTTTTCCATGAATCTCTAATCAATTTACACGCCGCGCTTTGGGGCTTACCAAAGAGTAACTTAGGTAAGCACCAAAGCGCCTTGTTAAATTTATATATGCTTTGGCACGATGATTGTTCTAACATCAAGCTCATTGTCACAACTGCTTAGATCGTTTTCTATACCCCTCGGATTATTAATTCTTCCTTCCGGATCGTATACGAAGCATATCAGCCGGGCACACTGAGGATGCTTTTTATATTTAGCTATATCAACTATGAGTTGCTCTCCTAGTTGTTTAGTAGTCATGGAGTGACGAGTCTTCTTTATTTCAACAACTGTACTTATTTCGGGCAACAAGAAATCACTTCGTGATGAACCGCCCGCATAGCTTGGGTTCCATTCTTCAGCTCGAATATCGTTAAAAAACAACTTTAATAAAGCATGAAACAAGTCTTGAACATCATATTCGTCATTTACGTCAACTGTTGTTCTTGTGTCGTGTCGCTGTCGTAGTTGCATAACAACAGCATGAAACCTGTTCGCTATTGCCTCGATTCCATCAAACTTAACTTTATCTCCCTCGTCAATTAAGATTTCTCCACTTTCTGCCTCGAAAAATTTTGGGTTTCTTTCGATTCTAGTCCTCAGAGATTTAACTGCGCCGCGTATTTCTTCAACGCTGGCGTAGGAGGAACTATTAAGCCAGTTTCTAATTCCATTATTATAATAGTTTGCGATTGACGCTGCATGATGTTTTGAATTGGGAATATGGTCTGAAATGAAGTCTACAAGTTCAGTAGCAATTTCTCTTAACCGATAGCCATCCTTTTGATCAATATGAATACCATCTCGTGTTTTAGTGAACCTCCCCAGTATAGCGGTAAGCTCCTCATAGTATTCTTCAAGTATTTTTTTGACTTCTTGTGCGTCCATAGGACTCCAAAAGATTAATAGTTATTATGTAGACTTCTAAGTAACATCTAGTGGGTTAACCAAGAAATCATTAACTAACGTTATCATTTTCAACAAATTACAGCGTGTAACAGTGTTTTACAATAGGATGTTACTGCGAGATGTCAGTAACACAGTTGATGCTCTTAAGGTTCGGTAAGTAGCAATAGAACAGATTTACAATTGCACTCTGAAAAGTCCGCTTTTGGCACAAAGGGACTATTCGATACAGCGGTACTTTTAGTGAAATAGGAGGTACCGTCAATTTGCAACGAGTAGTGCTATCGACTTGCAAATAGGTGTATTAAATGAGCTTAAACATTTTTGAGCAAACAAGGATTAACCTATTTAATTACTCGCAAATGATCAAAGCACACACTGCTTGTCACTTTAAATCCTTGAATCGCAGAAAGTACCATAATTGTACATAAGACAATGTCTTGTAACAGAAACATTCTTTGTAGCATCGTATCTGATGTTGTAAATTCAAGTAATAACATTGGCATTTGGCCGTAAACCAGAATTGAGAAAACCGAAATAAGTATGACGTACCAATTGTTGCTGAGTTTTCCCACTGTAGAGCCGGGAAAATTAGAACTTAAATAAGCTTTTATCGCTGCGGTGCAGGCACCTATCACGAAGCCTATGCAGGCAATCAAAATCGGCACGACCCAGTATTCCCACATATAGAGAGTCTCCGCAGGTTGCTTTGTTAAATTAATTTTAGTTATAGAAGGTATTTTGTAAAGAATATTTGTTTCTTATATGTGATTTCAACTCGTCAGTGCTAGAGGATGGTAATCCCCTAGAATTACTTGACTGCTAAGAGTGACAAACGGGATTAATGTCAAAGTTCGCAGTGTCTATGCAGCTTTCATAGGAATGAATTGTTAGTTGTTTAGTTATCATTTTGCAAAATGGTATTTTTGTATTTGGAGGACTTTATTTGGTTCCCGAATCGAAAAACACTAAATTTATGAGCGGAGTCGAAAAGCAATGAATAAGTAATATTTTTCTGTTTGAAATTATTCAGTGTAGAAACAGATTTCAAGCTCTGGGTTCCAATGATGTAAATCATGTCTGCTATTTAGCGGCCAAATGCGAAATGCAAGGAGGTATTTTTCATTTATTGATTGGTATACGAATTTGTATTTTGCCGTTGGATTCAGGGCAACCAACGGAGTAGGGAAAGTGAGATCTCCCTCTTTGCATATATAGCCTTCAATATAAAGCCTTTGTGACGTCGTACTCCCTAAACATTGAATTGAAATCGCTCGCCCATCTTTTTTCGTGGGATTGCGTAAATATTTTGGATATGTCTCTGGTGGTGAGGTAAAAAGTGAAATGAACCTAAATGGACTGACTTCGGCTTTTGTAATTGGCCACTGCATGTGTGACTTGTAGAGTACTTTTTTATCGTCCAACGTAACTTTGACGTGAAATATCCCTGATTCGTGATACGAATATTTTGTCTGTTCGATATTTAACTTCTCCATGCTCTCAAGAGATATTGTCGCTTTATCCCCCATCGAACTACCGAACAATATGCAATCGTTGGGGCGAGAACTCCCCCAATACAAATCATCATTTACACATTGAAACCAATAAAACGAACGAAGTTCCCCGTCTATGTTGAAAAATACACGAAGTACAGGAGCGTAAACGCCCATAGGAAAACTCCTTATTCGAAATGATATTTGATTATGATACCTATTTGACCCGCATTTGAGTCCGAAAAAGCCTCTAGCTTGTTAGGGGCTATCCTCGACATATATTTTAATGCAGAAGAAGGCTCTTATTTATTATGCGGGACTCTACTTATTTTCACGCAATCGAGCCAACGGCTTATCTTGTTGTTCATACGTCAGTTATCTCCCCAGGCGTCTAACAATTTGTTTGTAAACTTCGATTCTCCATCAACCACGTTCACACCAAATCACGCAGCTCTTTCACTGTAGATAACGCCCCTTTTGCTTCACCGCTTTGGACTTGAGCTGCCAACGTTAATAGCTTTGTGACCTATCCCCCAAATTTAAGACCATGACATTGATGAGATTTCCAATAAAATGG